>JBOHSA010000054.1:0-7640 GCA_050732995.1 Gemmatimonadales bacterium
GGCGGGGCAGGGCGGGGGGGGGGGGGAGCGGCCACCGGCTTGCCGCCGGCGGACGGGCAGGCCGCCCTCGCCGAGGCGCTCGGCCGCCTCGCCGAGCTCGAAGCCGAGCTCGCGCGCACCCGGGCGCAACTGCACGACGCCGAAGCCGAAAACCTCCAGCGCCGGGCCAAACGCTCCCGGCCCGATCTGCTGCGCGGGACCACCCGCCGCGTCGAGACGCCGCTCGGCACGATGTACGTGAACATCACCGAGGACGACAAGAGCCAGGCCTTCGAGGTGTTCATTTCCCTCGGCAAGGCGGGCGGCGCCCTCATGGCCGATGTCGAGGCGATCGGCCGGCTGATCTCACTCGCCCTCCGCTCGGGCATCCCCATGAAGGAGATCCACCGCCAACTCCGCGGCATCTCCTCCGACCGGGTCTTCGGGCTCGGACCGAACAAGGTCCTCTCGGTGCCGGATGCGATCGGCATCGCGATCGAAAAGTGGATGCAGGACAAGCAGGGGATCCAGCAGGACCTGCTGGCGGGGGCCGGGGTCCCGCCCGTGCCCGCCCGAGAGGTGGTCGCGCGCCCGGGCGGCGAGTTGCTGGATCGGAGCACCGAGGGTCAGGACTTTCTCGGGGCGTGCCCGGACTGCGGCTCCCAGCTCGCCTTCATCGAAGGCTGCGCCAAGTGCCACGTGTGCGGCTACTCGGAGTGCGGGTGAGCTGACGGGTCGGTCGACCGCCCCACACCCCCTTTTCGTGTGACCGCTATCACGACACGGGCGGCGGGGGCTGGTTAATTTCGAGCCCCATGGAGCTCCGCCCTGTCACGCCCACGCGCCTGCAGGCCAAGGGCTGGGCCCGCGTCGGTCCTCGGGGGGCCCACACGCTCCGGCGCGGGGCGTGGTACCCCGTCGTCCGCATCTCCTCCAGCAACATCGTCGTGCTCGATGTGAACCGGCGGAACGTGCCGGTCGACAAGCGTCTCCTGGAGATCCGCTACCACCCCCCCGAGCGCTGGACCATCGTCCAGTGCGAGCCCAGGGTGTTGCAGCGGCTGGGCCGCGTGTTCCCGTTGACCTACGCGGTGTGCCCCGCCTGCCGCCACCGCCAGGCCTTCGACGCCGACAAGAAGGAGCTGACCTGCGACCGCTGCCACAAGGCGGCGGGACTAGCGTGGGATGATGTGAACTGAGGCAATCAGGCCAGGAGCAACAGGTCCCCCACCTCCACGACGCCCGTCCCCTCCGCCACGCAGTAGAACCCCCGCATGCCACCGTCGAGGAACTGCAGATGGGACTTCAGCACCTCGGCGTCGACGCGGCTGCCCAGGGCGAAGCCCGTGAACGGTCGGCACGGGTGAGCCACCTGCAACACGCGCAGCCGCACCTTCTCCGTCCCGTCCCGGCCCACGACGGTCAGGACGCCTCCCCCCCCCCCTCCGCCTCCCCCATCTCCATCCTGCAGCTCCTCTAAGGCGACCAGCCGACCGGTGTCCGCGATGATGTTTTCCCCGGCGCACCCGACCGTGATCCGCTTCCCGAACCGCTCCCGCATGGCGGCGTAGTGGCTCGTGAACCCGACCGAGACGCCGTGCATCCCGTCCTCGTTCTTTGTCGCGGGATGGGCGCGGTGGTGCACGTCGACGATCCACGCCTCCGCGCTGCCCGCTCCCCCGCTCCCTCCGGCGCCGAGCACGCCGTCGGGGGTCACAGCCAGACGCTCTACCGGGAGGAGTGGTGTGGGGTCGTAGACCCGGTCGGGCTTTTCGCCGGTTTTCAGCGAGGACCGTTGGACCTGGAGGCGGCGGATCGGGCCGAGTTCGCGCATAACGGAAAATAACGAAAAGTGGTATCATGGGGACGGACACGACCTCCGATTCCATGACACCATTGGGCTGGGCCCGCTGCACCGACAGCGTCGCGGACATCCTCCGCCGCGGGGCGTGGTACCCGATCCTGGAGGAGACCCCGGACGGCCACGTCATCGTGGAAGTCCGTCGCCAGCGGGTTCGGTTGAGCCGGATCGACGTCCACGTGCGTGACACCCCTCCGGAGCAGTGGAGCATCGTCGTACGCACGGGAGTGCTGCGCCCCACGCTCGGGGGAGGGAAGGAGGAGGTCACGACCACCTATGCCGTCTGTCCCAACTGTCACGACCGCCAGGAGACGCGTGGGCGGCCGGCGACCCTGACGTGCCTCGGCTGCGACCGCACGGCCGCCGTGGACTGGTCGGAGACGTGCTGAGAAGTGCCCTTGCGGAGCGGGGGATCTGTTTAGCATATTAATCATCAACATGTTAATCTTATCCGCACCGCCGGACCGTGGGCGCCGGAGCACGGCCGAAGGATAAGGCGACCCCATGTCCGACCGCTCCGAGCTCGCGCTCCAGCTCACCGACGCCGTGATCGGCGCCTACCACGCCGTGCAGCAGGCCGGCGACCGTGCCTTCCGCGCCTACGGCCTGTCACACCGGGCCCACAAGGCCCTCTACGCCGTCGATCAGGCCGGGCCCGACGGCGCCCGGCCCAGCGAGGTCGCCGTTGCCCTGGGTGTGTCCCGGGCGGCCGCCACGACGTTCATCCAGCGGCTCGAGACCAAAGGGTTGGTCGAGACGACCCCGGACCCGGACGACGACCGCGGCGTGCGCGTGACGCTCACCCGCCACGGGCTCGAGGTGCTGCTGCGAGTGGGGCAGCTCGAGCGCCGGCTCGCCGCGCGCACCATCGAAGGCCTGCCTGCCTCCGCCATCCAACGGGCCGTCCACCTGCTCGAGGACTATCGCCGCCGCCTCGCCGGCCGCCAGATCGAGGTCATCCGCTAGCGGCGGGGAGCACGGAGCGCGGTGGTGGGGAGGCGCCATACAAATGTGCGTATCTTTATGCATGGCGCCGACTCGGTTTTCCCGATGCCGGTCCGGGTGTTTCCCTGCTCACTTTTCCACATGAGCTGTGGTAACGTCGAATGTGGAAAACTCGGACTCGTTCCAGGTCGCTGTGAGCGTACTCCGAGGAGCCCGTCGGGTCGTGGTCGCCACTGGAGCCGGCATGTCCCGCGAGAGCGGCATCTCCACCTTTCGGGACGCGCTGACGAACGAGGGGGGTGGGCTCTGGGCGCGCTATTCGCCCGAGGAGTTCGCCACTGAGGCAGGGTTCCGCCGAGATCCCGCCCGCGTGTTTGGCTGGTACGCTTGGCGGCGGCGGCTGGTGCGGCAGGCGGTCCCGCACGCGGGCTACCACGCGCTGGTGGAGTTCGAGCGTCTGGTGGACGATCTGACGGTGATCACCCAGAACGTGGACGGGTTGCATCGCCGTGTGGGCAGCCGGCGGGTGCTGGAGCTGCACGGCTCGCTCGAGCGGTTCTCCTGCGTGGACGCGCGGCATCCGATCCCGAGCGACGCGATCCGCCTGCCGGAGGCCGACGGCCCGTGCGAGCCGCCCGCCTGTCCCCGGTGCGGGTCGCCCGCTCGCCCGGACGTGGTGTGGTTCGGTGAAATGCTGCCGGAGCGGGCGACGGTGGAGGCCTGGGAGCGCGTCGCGGCCTGCCAGGTCATGGTCGTGGTGGGCACGTCGGGGCTGGTGCACCCCGCGGCGCAGCTCCCCTATATTGCGCGCGACGCCGGGGCCATTGTGGTCGAAGTGAATCCGGAGCCGACCGAGACCTCCAACGCCGCCCACGTCATCTGCCGCGGTCCGGCGGGGACCGTGCTCCCGGCGCTCGTCGCGGCCGTGCGGGACGCGGCAGGGGGAGGGGAGCGCGGGTGATCCGACGCACCAAGATCGTCGTGACGCTCGGGCCTGCCACCGGGGCCGAGGAGCGGATCGGCGCGCTGCTCGACGCCGGCGCGAACGTCATGCGGGTGAACGCCTCCCATGGCACGCCCGAGGTCCGCGAGCGGTGGGTTCGGGGGGTGCGGCGGGCGGCCGCAGCGCAGGAGCTTCCTGTCGCCGTGCTCCTCGACCTGCAGGGCCCCCGCATTCGCGTCGGGGACCTGCCGGCGCCTCGCCGGCTCGTGCCGGGCGAGACGATCGTGTTCGCGCCGGAGGAGCTGGCGCGGGACGACGAGCTGCCCACGACCTACGACGCGCTCGCCACCGATGCTCGGGTCGGCGCGCGCATCCTGTTGGACGATGGCCTGCTCTCGGCCGAAGTGCTCGAGGTCGCGCCGCCGCGGGTCCGCGCCCGCGTGGTGGACGGCGGCACCCTCACGGCGCACAAGGGCATGAACCTCCCCGGGATCCACGTGAGCGCCCCGGCGCTGACCGAGAAGGACCGCGAGGACGTGGCGTGGGCCGTGGCGCACGACGTGGACTACATCGGGCTGTCGTTCGTGCGCCGGGCGGAGGACCTGGCCGAGCTGCGCCGGCTCGTCCCGCCGAGCGTGAGGCTCGTGGCGAAGATCGAGAAGGCCGCGGCGCTCGACGATCTCGCGCGCATCCTAGCGGCGTGCGACGGCGTGATGGTGGCGCGCGGCGACCTGGGCGTCGAGCTGCCGTTCGAACAGGTGCCGCTCGTCCAGAAGCGGCTGATCCGCGAGGCCAACCACCACGGCAAGCCGGTGATCACGGCCACCCAGATGCTCGAGTCCATGGTGCATCACCCGCGTCCCACGCGGGCCGAAGCGTCGGACGTGGCCAACGCCATCCTCGACGGCACCGACGCGGTCATGCTCTCGGCCGAAACGGCGATGGGGGACTACCCGGTGGATGCCGTGCGCGCCATGGATCGGATCATCCGCGAGATGGAGCGCCACGCGCCCGCCGGCGGCCGCGAGGAGCGACGGCTGGGGGTGCGCGAAGACGTCGCCGTGGAGGACGCTATCGCGCTGGGTACGCACGCCGTGGCCCGCATGCTCCGCACGCCGCTCATCGTGACGCTCACGAAAGGTGGGTTCACCGCCCGCAAAGTCGCGGCGCTGCGACCGCCCGTGCCGATCCTCGCCGTCACGACGGAGACGGCGACCTACCGCCAGCTCGCGCTGGTGTGGGGCGTCGTGCCGGTGCTGGTGGACCACGTGCCGGGCTACGACGCGATGCTCGCCGTGGTGCGCGACCTCATCCTCAAGCGCCGGTACGCCCGGCGCGGCGACCGCATCGTCATGACGGCCGGCGTCCCCTGGGAAGTGTCGGGC
Organism: Gemmatimonadales bacterium; assembly: GCA_050732995.1. Taxonomy (GTDB): domain Bacteria; phylum Gemmatimonadota; class Gemmatimonadetes; order Gemmatimonadales; family GWC2-71-9; genus JBOHSA01. The sequence goes on from JBOHSA010000054.1 coordinate 5,114, forward strand.
AGCACCAACCTCATTAAGGTCGAGGAAGTGTGACGTGAAGCTGCGCTTCCTGGGGACGGGCACGTCCTACGGCGTCCCCCAGATCGGCTGCACCTGCCGGACCTGCACCTCGACCGACCCGCGCGACCGGCGGACCCGCACGGCGGCCCTGGTCGAGTCGCGCGGCACGCGGCTGCTGATCGATACGCCGCCCGAGCTGCGGCTCCAGCTTGTGGCCGCGGGCGTGGACCGGGTGGACGCGGTGCTCTACACCCACGCCCATGCCGATCACGTGCACGGCATCGACGACCTGCGCGCGCTCTCGCGGCGGGAGGGCGGGCTCCCCGCCTACGGGCCGGCGGCTACCATGGCCGAGCTGGCCGCCAAGTTCCCCTACATCTTCGACCCCGCTGTGGTCGCGCATCCCGGCACGAGCAAGCCCGAGCTCACCGCCCACATGCTGGACGGCGGCCGCGCGGCCGAGATCGCCGGGGTGCGCGTGCTGCCCGTGGCGCTGCCGCACGGCGACCATACCGTGTTCGGGTATCGCATCGGCCGGCTCGCCTATCTGACCGATGTGAAGACGATCCCCGCGGAGACGCACGCCCACCTCGCCGGGCTCGACGTGCTGGTGCTCAACGCGCTCCTGCCCCGGCCGCATCCGTTGCATCTGTCCATCCCCGAGGCCGTGGCGGCGGCGCAGCAGCTGGGCGCGCGCCGCACCTTCTTCACCCACCTCACCCACGACGCCCCGCACGCGGAGCTGGCGGCGCAGCTCCCGGGCGGCATCGAACCGGCGTACGACGGTCTGGTCATCGAGGTGGACGGGGCCTAAATTCCTCCCGCGGGGAGGGTTACGCATGTCGCACGAGCCGCAGACCACACTGCAGCGCTGGCGGGATCCGGCCGCGCGCCAAAGCGCGGCGATGGACGCGCTCGTCCGCCGGGCGGTGTTCGGCGACCCGAACGAGCGCGACTTGGCGCGCTGGACGATCTGGGAGATCGGCCAGCAGGCGGGCGTGCGCCCGGCCTCGATCCACGAGCTGTACCTGGCCCGGGGGCGCGACGAGGTGCCCCCGTTCACCACGCCCGCCATCAATATCCGCGTGCTGGCGTACGACACGGCCCGCGCCGTGTTTCGCGCCGCGCAGCGGCTCGACGTGGGCGCGGTGATCTGCGAGATCGCCCGCAGCGAGATCGCCTACACCGACCAGCGGCCCGCCGAATACGTCGCGGTCCTGACGGCCGCGGCGCTGCGCGAAGGCTTCACCGGACCGCTGTTCGTCCAGGGCGACCACGTCCAGGTCAACGCCAAGAAGTACGCGGCCGATCCGGAGACCGAGCTTGCCGCCATTCGCGGGCTCATCGATGAGGAGCTGCACGCCGGGTTCTACAACATCGACGTGGACACGTCCACGCTGGTCGACCTGTCGCGCGCCACGTTGGATGAGCAGCAGCGCGAGAATTACGCGCGCGCCGCCGAGCTGACCCAGTTCATCCGCCAGCGCGAGCCCGAGGGGGTCACGGTGTCCGTGGGCGCCGAGATCGGGGAGGTGGGCGGGAAGAACTCCGACGTGCACGAGCTCGAGGCGTTCATGGAAGGCTACCGCCGCACGGTGCGGCGGCTGGGGGACTTCGTGGGCATCAGCAAGATCTCGGTCCAGACGGGCACGAGCCACGGCGGCATCGTGCTGCCGGACGGGTCCATCGCCAAGGTCCAGCTCGACCTCGACGCGCTGAAGGCGTTGTCGCACGCCGCCCGCACCCGCTACGGTCTGGGAGGCGCGGTGCAACACGGCGCATCCACGCTTCCCCCGGACGCGTTCGGGCACTTCCCCGCGTGCGAGGCGGTGGAGATCCATCTCGCGACGAACTTCCAGAACATCGTGTTCGACCACCCGCGCCTGCCCGCGGATCTGCGCCGTGAGCTCAACGCGTGGGTCATGACCGAGTGCCGGGACGAATGGAAGAAGGGTGACACGGAGGAGCAGTTCATCTATAAGAGCCGCAAGAAGGCGATCGGGCCGTTCAAGCGCCGTCTGTGGGATCTGCCTGCCGAGGTGCGCGCCGCCATCGGCGCCGACCTGGAGCAGACGTTCACGTTTCTGTTCGAGCAGCTGCGGGTGCGGGGGACGCGCGCCGCGACGGACCGCTACGTGCGGCCTCCGCTCCAGTCGCACGCCGCGCCGCGGGCGGTCGCGGTCGCCGCCCCGGACGACGTGGAGGCCGGCGAATGAGCGACCGCGACGCGCGGGAGGAGCGGGAGGACGAGGGAGGGGGAGGGTTCGGCGGGTTCGTCCTCGGGCTCGCGCTCGGGGCCGTGCTCGGGTTCCTGTTCGCCCCGGACGAAGGCCGCGTCACCCGCAAGAAGCTGTCGCACCGGCTGCGCGACCTGCGCGAGCTCGCCGACGAGAAGGCGGGCGAGCTGCGAGACCTGGTCGCTGGCAGCGAGGAGGGCGCCGCCTCGCCGTATCCCACCGGCCGGTCCGACCGGCAGGCGCTCCAGGAGAAGGTGCGGGAAGCCCGGCGGCGGCGGCGAGCCCGCGCG
>JBOHSA010000055.1:0-8418 GCA_050732995.1 Gemmatimonadales bacterium
GGCGGCCGGCGTGGCCCGGCAGGTCCGGGTGCTGGGCGATGCGGAAGTGGGACTGTTCGCGGCGTTCGAGGGGGGGCCCGGCGTCCTGCTCATCGCCGGCACCGGGTCGATCGCTTTCGCCCGCGACCCGCAGGGCACGCTGCAACGCCGCGGCGGATACGGATGGCAGCTCGGTGACGAGGGCGGCGGCTACTGGCTCGGCCGGCGCGCGCTCGCCGCCGCCGGGCGGACGCACGACGGACGGGAGGAGGGCACGACCCTCTTGGCCCGGCTGCTCGGCGCCCTGGGGCTGCGGGATTTCGACGACCTGGTCCGTTGGGCCGCCACCGCCACGACGGCCCAGGTCGCCGGACTCGCACCCCAGGTGCTCAATGCCGCCCGGGACGGCGAGGGCGTGGCGCTGCGCCTCTTGGAGGAGGCGGCACAGGAGCTCGCGGACCTCGTCGGCTCGCTGGGCCGGCATTTCCCGGAGCCCGACCCGTTGCGCGTCGCCACCGCGGGCGGGTTGCTGCGCGTGGACTCGCCGCTCTACCGGGCGGTGCTGCCCGCCCTGCGCACCACCGTCCCCCGGGCCCGGCTGGAGGGCGGGGCGGTGGACGCCGCGCTCGGCGCGCTGCGGCTGGCCCGAGAGCTGGTCGGCGGGTGACCGCGGTCTTGGGTCTGGACCCCGTGGGGTCACCGTTGACCGTGGCGGGTGGCGCCGATCCCGTGGCCGCAGTGGTCTTCGCGTTGGCGGTGATCCTCGTCAGCGCCGACGTCATCATGGTGATCGTCACGACGATGGCGACGCCGCCGGCGCTGAAGTGGAGTCTCGCCCGGCGCGAGCACGGGCGCTGAGGCCCGCTCACGCGGCGGCGTTCACCGCCTTCGGATCCCACTCCGACTCGGTGCGCGCCACGTAGACCACGGCGCTCATGTCCCCCACGACGTTGACCGTGGTGCGGCACATGTCGAGGATGCGGTCGACCCCGATGATCACGGCGATCGCCCCGGGCTCGACGCCCACGATCCCGAGCACCCCCATGAGCAGCGGCAGCGAGCCGCCGGGCACGCCGGCGGCGCCGACGGCCGTGATCACGCTGAGGACGATGACGATCGCCTGGGTGGGCAGGTCGAGCGACAACCCGTACACCTGGGCCAGGAACAGCACGGTAACCCCCTCGAAAAGGGCGGTGCCGTTCATGCACATCGTCGAGCCGAGCGGGAGCACGAACCCCGCGATCTTGGGCGGGATTTTCAGCTCCTGCTCGGCGACGGCGATGTTGGTCGGGAGCGTCGCATTGCTCGAGCTGGTGGAGAAAGCCGTGACGATGCTGGCGCGGATCCGGCTGTAGAACACACGGGGCGAGAGGCCGCCGAGCACTCGGACGAAGAGGGAAATCGAGACGACCCCGTGCAACGCGAGCCCCACGAGCACGACGACGACGTATAGCCCCAGCTTCTGGAGCAGGGCGAACCCGAAGCGCGACGTCACCACGAAGATCAGCCCGAAGACCCCGAAGGGCGCGAGCTTCATCGCCAAATCGATGATCTTGACCACGATGTCGCCGAGGGCCTCGAGCACCCGGAGCATCGGCTTGGCCTTCTCCTGCGGGATCAGCGTCAGCGCCGCGCCGAAGACGAGGGCGAAGAAGATGATCCCCAGCATGTCGAGCGAGGCCGCCGCCTGCACCGGGTTGCGTGGGACGATATTCACGAAGGTTTCGACGCCGAATCGTCCCGCACCCCCCGCCTGCAGCCCTTCGGCTTGGGACCGGTAGGTCGCCATGAGCTGCTCCCGGACCGCGGGATCGAGTCCCTCGCCGGGGCGGATCAGGTTCACCAGGATCAGGCCGATCGTCGCCGAGACGGCGGTCGAGACCAGGAAGTAGGCGATCGTGCGCGCCCCCACGCGCCCCACCTTGCGGATGTCGCCCAGTCCCGCGACGCCGAGCGTCAGCGACGCGAACACCAGCGGGACGATGGTCATCAGCAGCATCCGCAGGAAGATCTGGCCGACGGGCCCCGCGACGTTGTCCCCGATCCACGTGACCCACGCCGCGCCGGGCGCGAGGGCGTTGGCGGACGTGCCGGCCACCGCGCCCAGGACCAGGCCGAGGACAATCTTGGTATGGAGCTTCATGGGCCGCTCGGCCTCCGCAGCCGGCTATGGCGGTAGCCGTAGGCGAAGTACAACGCCAGGCCGAGGGCGAGCCACAAGCCGAAGCGCTCCCATGCCTGCCGCGGCAGGCCGATCATGATGAATACACAGCCGGCCGCGGCCGCGAGGCTGATGAGCCAGACGAACGGCACACGGAACGGCCGCGGCCGATCGGGCTCCTTGTAGCGCAGCACAAGTACCCCGATGGAAACCAGTGTGAACGCGAACAGCGTGCCGATGTTCGTCAGGTCGTAGGTCTCCCCCGCGTCCCCCACGAGCGCCCACAACCCGACGAACAGCCCGGTGACCAGCGTCGTGATGTGCGGCACCCGGCGCTTGGGGTGCACGCGGGCGGCCCACGACGGCAGGAGGCCGTCTCGGCCCATCGCGAAGAAGATCCGCGGCTGGCCGTACTGGAACACGAGCAGCACCGCGGTCATGGACACGATCGCGCCGAGCGCGACGATCCAGCCGACGGTGCGGAACCCGGCGATCTCCAGCGCCTTGGCCAGCGGGTCGGCCACGCCGAGCTGGGTGTACGGCACCATCCCGGTGAGCACTGCGCCCACGATTACGTAGATCAGCGTGCAGACCGCCAGGCCCCCGAGGATGCCGATCGGCAGGTTGCGTTGCGGGTTTTTCGTCTCCTCGGCCGCGGTCGAAATCGCGTCGAACCCGATGTAGGCGAAGAACACGATGGCGGCGCCCTGATGGATGCCGCGGAAGCCGTTCGGGGCGAAAGGCGTGTAATTGTCCCAGTTGATCCGGGTCAGGCCCGCCACAATGAACAGGCCCAACACCAGCAGCTTGATGATGACGAGCACGTTGTTGGTGCGCGTGCTCTCGCGCACACCGAGCAGCAGGAGCCAGGTGATCAGCCCCACGATCACGGCGGCCGGCAGGTTGACGAGGATCGGGATCCCGAAGATGCGCGGCGCGGTCTCGAGCAGGCCGTGGAGCGCGGGGTTGGGACTCAGCAGCGCGGTGCGGTAGCCGGTCGTGAGCCAGGCGGGCAACTGGACGTCGAACCCCCGCAGCAGCGTCGTGAAGTAGTCCCCCCACGAGATGGCCACGGCGACGTTCCCGACGGCGTACTCGAGGATGAGGTCCCAGCCGATGATCCAGGCGACGAGCTCGCCCAGCGTCGCGTACGAGTAGGCGTACGCGCTTCCGGCCTGCGGGATCATGGACGCGAGCTCCGCGTAGCAGAGCCCGGCCAGGGCGCAGGCGACGCCGAGCAGCAGGAAGGAGAGCACCAGGGCGGGCCCCGCCCCACTACGCACCAGGTTGCCCGCCGCGTCGTACTGTCCCGCGGCCGCGGTGCCGATGGCGCCGAAGATGCCGGCGCCGATGACGGCGCCGATGCCCAGCAGCACCAGGTCGCCGGCCCCGAGGGCCCGCTTCAGCGAGTGCGGCGTGTCGACTTCACCGACCAGCAGCTCGGCGATCGGCTTCCGCGTGAACAGCTGGCGCACGAGTCCTCCGCGGTCGGTCGGGGCCGGGGCTATGGCACGGTGATGTCGATCGTGTAGACGCTGGCGACGGGCTGGCCGTCGCGCGTCCGTGCCGGGGTGAACTGGAACGCCATCATCCGCTCGATGAACTCCCGGCGATACTTCTCGTCGCGCAGCTCGGGCGTCACGACGACGCGCGTCACGCGACCGTCCGCGGCGACCCAGAACCGCACGCGGTACACGCGTCCCTTGACGGCCGGGGGCGCATTCACCGGGGGCAGAATCACCCCCCGCGGATTGGCGTCGAGAATGTAACCGCCTTCGCCGTCCGTACCAGGTCCGGCGACGCTCCCCGGTCCTGTCCCGGCGCCCGTGCCCCCGCCGGTGCCCGGGCCGGCCCCGCCCCCGGTCCCCGCGGTCGCCGGGCTCAGCGCGGCGAGCCGCGGCAGCTCGAGCGCGGCCAGATCGAGGGGGATGGGAACGATCGGGGGGACGGCGGTGAGCGTGAGCGACGGCGGGACGGGGACGTCCACCGCGATCGGGGTCGACAGGGCCGGCAGGGTGAGGAAGCGGGCCAGCCGCTCACCACCCCCACCGCTGGGCCCGCCACCTCCCCGGCCGGGGCCGCCGTGGAACAACTCCGCGCCCCGCCAGAAGATCGCGAGGACGATCACGGCGTGGGCGATCAGGGCGGCGGCCGTTCCCGGTCCGCCGCGGCGCCGCGTGAGTGGGAGGCGATAGGCGTCGAACGGTGGCCGCGCGGGCGACGCGGGTTGGGGAGGATCGGGGGGGGGGGAGGGGGGAAACGGGGCGGCGGTCACGCCCTATTGGTACACCCGAGCGGTGCTAGGAGCCGCCACCCCCCACGCTCTTGGCCTTGTCGGCCGGCGTGAAGCCGATGACCTGGACCCCGGCCCCGCGGGCGAGGTCCATGACCTCGATGACTTCCCGGTATTTCCGGTTGCCCGCGGCCTTGATGAACATCAGCTTGGCCGGCCGCTGGTCGTAGATCTCGTGGAGCTTGGCCTCCAGCCCGCTCAGGCTCACGGGTTGGTTATTGACGGCGTAGGAGCCGTCGGCCCGGAGCTCGAGCACGATCTGGTCGCTCTGCTGCTGCTGTTTCTGTTTCGGCGGCGGCTGCTCGGGCGGCACCTGGGCGTCGAAGGCGCGCCGCGACAGGGGCAGGGTGATCATGAAGATGATCAGCAGCACCAGCAGCACGTCGATCATCGGCGTGACGTTGATGTCCGCCGTCAGTCCGGCTCGGCCCCCTCCCCCACCCATGGCCACCGCCTAGTCTCCCCCGCCTTCGGGCCGACCGGTCCCGGTGCGTTTCTGCTCCGTGATGGCTCCGATCACGCGGACGCCGGCCTTGCGGGCGATCTCCACCGCCTCCTGCACGCGGGCGTAGTCGATTTCCTGGTCCGCCTTCAGGTAGAGGATTTTGTCCACCGAGCGGATGGAGTAGATCGCGCGCAGCTGGGCCGGCAGGTCGGCGTCGTTGATGAAGCGCGGCCCGGTGTACTTGCCGCTCGGGCCGGTCATGTCGATGTAGAACTTCCCCTGGTAATCGATGCCGAGGCGGATCTCGCCCTCGGTCTCCTCGCGCGACTCCGGGTTGAGCGCGCGGGGGATGGTGGCCTGAAAGCCGGCGGTGATGGCCGGGGTCACGATCATGAAGATGATCAGCAGCACCAGCATCACGTCGATCATCGGCGTGACGTTGATGTCCGCCGCGACCGGCAGTTTGGTATTATCGGCTGATTGGGCCACTGGACTGCGACGCTTTCTGCGTCTGGAATTCCTTCGTGAAGATCGACCGGCCGAACTCGGATCCCACGCTCTTGATGAGGTAGTCGATCAGCTCTTTCGAGGTGTAGGTCATCTCGACGGAGAGGAAGTCCAGCTTGGTCGAGAAGTAGTTGTAGAGCCAGACCGCCGGGATCGCGACCAGGAGGCCGAACGCGGTGGTGATCAGCGCCTCGGCCACGCCGCCCGTGATCGCGGCGAGGGAGCCCGAGCCGCCGGAGGCGGCCATCCCCTGGAATGCGGTCACGATGCCCATCGTGGTGCCCAGCAGCCCGACGAACGGGGCGGTGGCGCCGGTCGTGGCCAGGACGCCGAGGCCGCGCTTCATCTCGGCCGTGATGATCAGCATCTGGCGCTCCACGGCGCGCTCGGCCGAGTTGATGTCGGCGGCGGTGATCGTGGCGCGGTCGCGGAGCAGCGGCTTCACCTCCTGCAACGCTTCGCCCAGCACCCGCGCGACGTGGCTGTTCTTGAACGTGGGCTTTTCCGCCAGGTGGATCGCCGCGTCCAGCTGCTCTTCCTGCAACGAGCGCGAGAACTCCGGCGCGAACTTCGCCGTCGCCTTCTGCGCCCGCCGGATGTAGATCAGCTTCATGATCGTGACCGACCACGACCAGATGGACATGATGAGCATCACGAAGACGATGCCCTTGGCGAAATTCCCCATCGACCGCCACAGCTCGGCGTAACTCATGGCGGCGGCTTCGGGGGCCTGCACCAGGAGGTTCATCGCGTTCAACAGCGCGCCGTTCATCGGTTCGGACTCCTTCGAGTCGCCAACGGGTGGAAGGTTAGCGGGTGCCCTGCAGGTTGAAATCGATCGGCTGCCGGATGAGCACGCGGACGGCCCGCCCATGCACCCGGGCGGGGCGGAACAGCGACCGCTGAACCACGGTGATGGCGGACTGATTGAATCCGGGATTGGGGCTCTGGACCACCTTGACGGACCGCGGCTCGGCGCGGCCCAGCGTATCGATCACGGCCTCGACCAGCACGCGGCCCTGAATCCCGGCCTGCCGCAGCAGCTCGGGATACTGCACCGGCGGCGACGAGAGCCGCTCGGGCCGCTCCTCCACGACCGCTTCCGAGTACACCTGATCGGAGCTCGGCACCAACCCGCCCGCCACGCCGCCCTCAACCCCGGTGCCCGTATAGTCCTTCGGGTCGAACTGCTCCTGGAGATTGATCGGCGGGATGTCGGTGGGAATCTCGGTGGGTGCCACGACGGTCTGAAAGCCCTTGAGCGGCACGTCCAGCTGCACGACCGGCTGCTGCTCCTCCTCCTTCTGCTGCTCCTCCTGGAATAACACCATCATGGTATCCACCGCCACGTCTTCCTGCGCCTCGCCGGCCGACAGCGTGGCGTACACCGCCGCCGCGATGAGCGACGTGTGCATCGTCACCGAGACGAACCCCAAGCCGAAGAATCGCTTCGCGTCGGTCTTCTTCTTCGACTCGATCAGGTGGTCGAACAAGTCTCAACCTCCCAGGACGGTTGCTACCAAATACTACGGTTTCCCCATGACCCGCTAGTGGGGGCCACATTACAAAACCATGACAGGGCGGTGAGCCCCTCCCTAAAGCGCCGCAGGCCCACACTACCTGTTGCGCCGCTTCACCAGTTCTCACCGGGTTCCCCGCTGCTCACCCGCCGATCCGGAACTCGACCGGCAGACGGATCAAGACTCGTACCGGCCGGCCACCGAGCCGGGCGGTCCCGGGCGGCAGCCCCGAATCCGGCGTTCGCCGACTGCACGACTCTCACCGAGCCGGCCTCGGTGCGGCCGGTTGTGTCGATCACGGCTTCGACCACGACCCGACCCGCGATCCCTGCCCGGGATCACCTCCAGGACGGCGGTGCGACGTTACCGTGGCGTGGGCCCCCGCTGCTCGGGCCGCGCGCTCGGATTCGAGGATACCGGCGAGCTCGGGATCGAGGGCCGCGAGGTTCCCGGCGGTGAGGCCGGGGTCGAGCGTGAGAGCGCTGCGGAACGCGTTCCGTGTCGCGCTGTCCCGGCCGGCGAAGAAGTGCGCGATGCCCAGCAGGATCAGCGTTTCCAAGCTGTCATCCCGGGCCTTCGGACCTCGGATCTATTTTGGCAGCGTGACGGTGAATGTCGTGCCCCGCCCCGGCCGGCTCTGGGCTTCGATCGCCCCGCCATGCGCCTCCGCGATCCACTTGCAGATCGCCAGGCCGAGTCCGGCACCGGGCCGCTCGCCGGTGCGCGTCCGGGCGGAATCGGCGCGCCAGAAGCGATCGAAGACGTGCGGGAGATCGCCGGCCGCAATACCGACGCCGGTATCGGCGACGGTGAGGGTCACCCGGCCGTCGGCCTGGCTGAGCTCGACGCGGACGTTCCCGCCCCGCGGGGTGTATTTCACCGCGTTCTCAACCAGGTTCAGGATGAGCTGGCGGATGCGGCTCCGGTCCACTTGGAGGATCAAGGGCTCGGACGGCGTCGCGACGGCCATCGTCACGCCCGCCTGCTCCGCCAGCAGCTCCCCCGTTTCCTGGGCCTCCTGGACGATGGCCCGCAGGTCAACGGCCTCGTGGTGCAGCTCGGCGCGGCCTTCATCCGCCCGGGCCAGCGTCAGCAGCGCGTCGACGAGCTCGGTCATCCGATTGACTTCCTGCAGCGTCTCCTCGAGGACCGGCATCGTCTCGGCCGGCGCCCCGGGGTTCGTGAGGGCGCGCTCCACCCCGGCGCGGAGCACGGTGAGCGGCGTCTTGAGCTCGTGGCTCGCGTCGGCGGTGAAGCGGCGCAGGGCGGCGAAGCTGCGCTCCAGCCGCGCCATCATCTGGTTCAGGGTCTCGGCCAGGCGCCCGAGCTCGTCCTTCACCATCGGCTCGGGCAGGCGGCGGTGCAGGCTCCGGCCGTCGGAGATCTCCCGGACCTCCGTGATGATCCGGTCGATGGGCTCGAGCGCCCGGCGCGCGAGCCAGGAGCCCACGACGAACGCGGCGACGAGCGCGAGAGGGAGGATCAGCGCGACCGTGGAGAGCACCTCTTGCAG
>JBOHSA010000056.1:0-39860 GCA_050732995.1 Gemmatimonadales bacterium
CCCCCGATTACCGCGAGGAACCCGGCGCCGGGCACCCGGACCGCGAGCGCGGCACGATCGGCCTCGCCGTGCAGGCCCGCCACGACGGCCGCGGGATCGAGCAGGGCGCCCCACAGGAGCGCGAGCGCCAGGCCGGCGAGCAGCACGCCGAGATGGCCGCGTGCGTGCGGGCTCGCGGTCAGCCGGCCGCCCGGAAAGCGCAGCGAGCCGATGCCCAAGTACAGGAGGGCGACCAGCGCGGTCGCCGTGGCGCTCGCGGCCAGCAGGTAGCGCTGGCGGGCGAGCGCCCACGGGAGCTCGCCCACATAGTAGCCGAGGTCGCGCTGCAGCACCGGATCCACGATCCCGAAGCGCGGGGGCGCGGCCGCGAGCGTCGCCTGGCGCCACCACTCGTTCCCCAGACCCCCCGTCCCCCAGGCGAGCCCCACCCCGTAGAGCAACCCGCACACGAGCACGGCGCCGAGCAGCACCTGCGGCGGCACCGCTTCCACGATTTCCAGATCGCCCACCCGCCGCGGCATCTGGACCGAGCCGATGGCCCGATAGACGTAGAACACGTGCGCCGTGCCCCATCCCACGGAGAGCAGCAGGACCAGCCCCTCGACCAGGCGCGCAAGGTCGCGGCCGGCGAGGTAGACATCGCCGCCGGTGACGCTCTGCGCCCAGGCGCGCTCGGCCGTTTCCAGGGCCAGCCACCGGCCGCCGACCAGGACGGCCACTAGGACCGCCGCGCCGAACAGGACCAGCCCCCGCCGCGAGGCAGGGGGAAAGGAGGGGGTGACGAGGGACGGAGGGCCGACAGTCATGCCCGCACACCGGCGCCGGCCAGCCAGGCCTCGACTTCGGCCCGGTAGGCGACCAGTGCCCGCTCGCTCGTCGCCTCGAACCGGAGCACGAGCGCCGGCTGCGTGTTCGACGCGCGCAACAGGCCCCAGCCCTCGGGGAAGCTGATGCGCACGCCGTCCAGCGTGGACACGGGGTGCTTCTGGGCGAAGTGCCGCGCGGCGCGCTCCACAACGGCGAATTTCACGTCGTCCGGGCACTCGACGCGCAGCTCGGGCGTCGCGAACGTCGGCGGGAGGTCGGCGAGCAGCCGCGAGAGCGGCCCGCCCTCGCGGGCCACGTAGGCGAGCAACCGGGCGGCGGCGAACAGCGCGTCGTCGAATCCGAAGTAGTCGCCGCCAAAGAACATGTGGCCGCTCATCTCGCCCGCGAGCGGGGCCGCCGTCTCCCGCATCTTCTGCTTGATCAGCGAGTGGCCCGTCTTCCACATCACGGGCTCGAGGCCCGCCTGCCGCAGCATCCGCGGGAGCACTTCCGAGCACTTCACGTCGAAGATCACCGGGTGACCCGGTCCCAGGCGGTGCGCGAGGTCGCGCCCGAACAGCACTAGGAGCTGGTCCCCGACGATCACGCGGCCCCGCTCGTCCACCGCCCCGATGCGGTCGCCATCCCCGTCGAAGGCGATGCCCAGCTCGGCCTGCTCCCGCGCCACGGCGGCCTGGAGGTCGCGCAGGTTCTCCACGACCGTGGGATCGGGGTGGTGGTTGGGGAACGTGCCGTCCGAATCGGCGAACAGCGGAACGACGTCGGCCCCGAGCCGCCGCAGCGTCTCGACCGCGACGAGGCTCGTGACCCCGTTCCCGCAGTCCACGACCACCTTCACCGGCCGGGCGAGCGGCCCATTGCGCGCGACAATGGCGTCAGCGTACGCCTCTAGCACTACGTCGTTCTCCCTACGCTTTCCCCCCTTACGCCTGGCCAGTTTGTCCTCAGTAATCATCCGATGCAGGCGCTGGATATCTTCTCCGTAGATGGCCTCCCCCCGCAGCACCAGCTTGCAGCCGTTGAATTCCGGGGGATTGTGGGAGCCGGTGACCTGGAGGCCCCCGTCGACGTCGAGTGTATGAGTGGCGAAGTAGAGCGCGGGGGTCGGCAGCTCGCCCACGTCCACGGCAGTCGCGCCGGCCGCGACGATCCCGGCGCGCACGGCCGCAGCCAGCCTGGCGCCGGAGGGGCGGTTGTCCCGCCCCACGGCGAGGCGAGGGGGAGGCGGGGCTGTCCGGGCTTCCGCCAGCCGCTCGCGCGCCAGGGTGGCGAACGCCTGCCCGATGGCGCGCGCCACCGCGGCCGTCAGCTCCGTTCCGACGACGCCGCGGATATCGTACTGCCGGAAAATGGCGGCGGGAACCTTCACGGGAGTGTAGCGGGCGCGCCGGCCGCCCGCGTCAGCGTCCGGGGGTGGGAGTAGCAGCGGCGGGGGCCGGCGGCACTGCGGCCTGCACCGCCGTGCCACCCTGCTGCGCGAGGTCGAGCAGGCGATTCGGGCGGACGCCGAAGAACAGCAACCCGGCCGCCGCGAAAGTGACGGCGGCGCCCGCCAGGCGCCCGAGCCGCACGCCGCCGTGGGCCTCGGCCGAGGGCTCGGGCTTCATGTACATCGCCATGATCACGGGAAGATAGTAGCCCGCCGAGACGACGCTCGTGAGGACGAGCAGCACCGCGAGCGCCCACTGCCCCGCACCCAGCGCGGCGACCAGGATGTACCACTTGCCGATGAAGCCGGCCGTGCCGGGGAATCCCAGGAGGGACAACATGCACAGCGCCAGGGCGAACGCGTGCCACGGCCGTCGGGCGGCGAGCCCGGCCAGGTCGTCGATCAGCACGTCGCTCTCCCCGTCGCGCCCTTTGGCGGCGAGCACCGCGAATGCGCCCAGCGTCATGAGCACGTAGGCGACGAGGTAGAAAATGAACGCGGCCGCGCCGCGCTCCGTCCCGGCGGCCACGGCGACCAGGAGGTAGCCCGAGTGCGCCACGGACGAATACGCCAGCATGCGCTTCAGCCGGCGCTGGGCCAGCGCCACCAGGTTGCCCGCCACCATCGTGACCACCGCGAGCCAGAAGACGATCTCCCGCCAGGCCGCGACCTGGGGAAACGCTTCGCCGAGCACGCGGAACAGCGCGGCGAAGGCGGCCGCCTTCACGCCCGTCGCCATGAATGCCGTCACCGGCGTCGGAGCGCCGTCGTACACGTCCGGCGCCCACATGTGGAACGGCACGGCGGCGACCTTGAACCCGAACCCCACGAGCAGGAGCCCGAGGCCCAGGAGCAGCATGGCGCTGCCTTCGAGGTTGAACGCCGCGACCTGCGTGCCGATCCGCTGGAGGTTGGTGGATCCGGTCGCCCCGAACGTGAGCGCGATGCCGTACAACAGGAATCCCGAGGCGAACGCCCCCAGCAGGAAGTACTTCAGCGCCGCCTCGGCGGCGCGCGGGCTCCGCCGGTTGAACCCGGCCAGCACGTACACCGCGATCGACATCAGCTCGAGACCGAGGAAGATCACCATCAGGTCGCGCCCGCCCCCCATCAGCATGAGCCCCAGGGTGGCGAAGAGCAGCAGGACGTAATACTCCGGCGCGAGCAGGCGCTCGCGCTCGAGGTAGTCGAACGACAAGAACACCGTCAGCGCCGCGGTGCCGAGGAACAGCCAGTCGGTGACGAAGCGGAAATCGTCCACCGCGATCATGCCGCCGGGCGCCGAAGCCCGCGCGGTGTTCCACCACAGCCACCAGACGGCGAGGGCGGTGGTGGCGAGCGCCGCCAGCGTGAGCCACCCGGCGATCCGCAGGTCCCGTTCGGTGCGGTGCCGCCAGGCGACGAACACGAGCAGCGCCAGCGCCCAGCCCGTGAGGACGACCTCGGGCAGCAGGGCCAGCAGCAGGTCGCGGGAGCTCGCGAAGTAGAGGATCACCGCGCCGCCGGTTTCACGGACTCGATGAACTGCCGCGCCGAGGGCTCCATGCGGTCGAGAATCGGCTTGGGGTACACGCCGATCCACAGGATGCCGGCCAGCAGCGGGACCAGCACGGCGAGCTCGCGCGCGGTCAGGTCGGTGAGCTTCTCGTTCTCATGTTTGTCGAGCGGGTTGAATATCACGCGCTGCAGCGCCCAGAGGAGATAGATGGCCGCGACGATCACGCCGGTCGTGGCGAGGATGGTGGCGGCCGGATACGCGCGATAGGAGCCGACCAGCACCAGGAATTCACCCACGAAGCCGTTCGTGCCGGGCAGCCCGATCGAGGAGAGCGCGACCACCGTCAGCACGGCGGCGAACAGCGGCACGACGCGCGCGAGCCCCCCGTAGGCCGCGATCAGGCGGCTATGGCGCCGCTCGTAGAGCATCCCCGCCAGAAAGAACAACGCCCCGGTCGAGAGCCCGTGGTTGAGCATGATCAGGAGCGCCCCCTGCACGCTCTGCAGGGTCAGGGCCCAGATGCCGAGCATCACGAAGCCGAGGTGCGCCACTGACGAGTACGCGATGAGCTTCTTGAAGTCGGGCTGCACCATCGCCACGAGCCCACCGTAGAGGATCCCGATGAGCGACAGGACCACGATCGCGGTCTGGACCGCGGGATGCAGTGCCACGCCGGGAAAGAACGGCAGCGCGAACCGCAGAAACCCATAGGTCCCCATTTTGAGGAGGATGCCGGCCAGGATCACCGAGCCGGCCGTCGGCGCCTCCACGTGGGCGTCGGGCAGCCAGGTGTGGAACGGGAACATGGGCACCTTGATCGCGAACGCCAGGAAAAAGGCGCCGAAGAACCACCAGGCGAGGCTGCCCAGATCGCCCAGGTTGCCCAGCAGGTGCGCGTAGGCGAACGAAGAGGTGCCGGTGCGGGCGCCCACGACGAAATAGAGCCCGAGGATCGCGACCAGCATGAGCAGCGATCCGAACATCGTGTAGATGAAAAACTTGATCGCCGCGTACAACCGGCGCTCCCCCCCCCACACGCCGATGATGAAGTACATCGGGATGAGCATCACCTCCCACATCACGTAGAACAGGAACAAGTCGAGGGCCACGAACACCCCGATCATGCCCGTCGTCAGCACGAGCAGCAGGGCGTAAAAGCCGCGCTCGCGCTCCGTGATGTAGCTGTAGCTGCCAAGGACCGAGAGCGGCAGGAGCAGCGCGGTGAGCAGCACCATGAACAGGGAAATCCCGTCCACGCCCACCGCGTAGGCGATGCCCCAGGCCGGGATCCAGGGCAGCGAGAGCTGGAGCTGCATGCCGGCGGCCGGTGCGAACACCCACCACAGGGGGAGCGCGAGCGCGAATTCCCCGAGGCTCGCCGCGAGGGCCACATGCTTGGCCCGGTGGGCCGGCGCGAGCGCGACGATCAGCGCCCCGGCCAGCGGCCAGGCGAGCAGCGCGGTGAGGCCCCAGCGCTCGTACATCGCCTACCGCCCCGCCGCCAGAAGCACGGCGAGCACGCCCCCCACGAAGATCGCTACGTACAGCCCCACCTGCCCCGTCTGCAGCCGGCTGCCCAGCACCCCGAACGCGCGCGTGACCCGGGCGCTGCCGTTCACCAGCGCGCCGTCCACCAGCCGGGCGTCCACGACCTTCCACAAGACTTCGCGCGCGAACCAGACGAGCGGGCGGACGATCACGGCGTCGTACAGCTCGTCCACGTACCACTTCTTCCAGAGGATCCTGCCGACCCCCGTTTCGGGCGGCGCGAGCCGCGCGGGCTTCAGCTCCTCGGGCCGGAGCAGCCGCCAGGCGCCGGCGATGCCGACGCCCGCGACCACCACGGCGATCGCGACGAGGGTCCACTCGGTGGTGGCTGACAGGTGGGCGGCGGGCTGCAAGGCGGCCGCCCCTTCGGTGACGGGCTCGAGCCAGTGGTGCAGCCAGGCGCCGCCGCCGAACAGCGCGGGGACGTTGAGCAGCCCGCCGGCGAGGCTCAGCGCACCCAGGACGACCAGCGGTCCCGTCATCACCCACGGGGCCTCCTGCAGGTGCGCCCGCGCCTGCTCCCCGGTCCGGTTCGGGCCGTGGAAGGTGTAGCGCATCAGCCGGGTCATGTAGAACGCCGTCAGCAGCGCCGCCGCGAGCCCCAGGCCCCAGTAGACGTACCACACGGGCTGCGCGTGCCCGCGGGCGAACGCGGCGGTCAGGATCTCGTCCTTGGAGAAGAAGCCCGACAGGGGCGGGACGCCCGCGATCGCCAGCGTCGCGATCCACATCAGGGCCGCGGTCCACGGCAGGTGGGCCTTGAGCCCGCCCATGTTGCGCATGTCCTGCGCGTCCTCGTGCGCGTGCGTGGCGTGATACGCGTGATGCATCGCGTGGATCACGCTGCCCGAGCCGAGAAACAGCAGCGCCTTGAAGAACGCGTGGGTCGTGAGGTGGAACAGCGCCGCCGCGTACGCGCCGGTCCCGACGCCCAAGAACATGTAGCCCAGCTGGGAAATGGTGGAGTAGGCCAGCACCCGCTTGATGTCCCACTGCTTGAGGGCGATGGTCGCGGCGAACAGCGCCGTGAGCGTCCCGATGCCGGCCACGACCGACGAGCCGATCGGGGCCAGGGCGAACAGCACGCTGCAGCGGGCCACGAGGTACACCCCCGCCGTCACCATCGTCGCCGCGTGGATCAGGGCCGAGACCGGCGTCGGGCCCTGCATGGCGTCGGGCAGCCACGTGTACAGCGGGATCTGCGCCGACTTGCCGGTGCAGCCGAGGAACAGGGCCAGGGTCACCGCGGTGATCGCGCCGCCGCCCGCGAAGAACGCCGTCGGCGCCTTGGCGAACACCGTGCCGAAGTCGAGCGAGCCCGTCGTCCAGAAGATCAGGAGCATGGCCACCAGGAAGCCGCCGTCCCCGATCCGGTTGACGATGAACGCCTTCTTGCCGGCGTCCGCGTTGATCTGCTCGGTGAACCAGAAGCCGATCAACAGGTACGAGCACAGCCCCACGCCCTCCCAGCCGACGAACATCACCGGGAAGTTCGCCCCCAGCACCAGGAGCAGCATGAAGAACACGAACAGGTTGAGGTAGGCGAAGTAGCGCGCGTAGCCCGGATCCTCGCGCATGTAGCCGACGCTGAAGATATGGATCAGCGCGCCGACGCCCGTCACGACGAGCAGCATCACCGCGGAGAGCCGGTCCAGCTGGAGCGCGAAGGCGACCTGGAGGTCGCCGACCGGCAGCCACTCCCAGTAGCGGTAGACCAGCGGCTCGGCGGCGGGGGCGCGCGCCAGGTCTCCCACCACCGCGGCCGCGACCCCGAACGCGGCGGCGAGCACGCCCACGCCGATCACCGAGACGGCGCGCTTGGCGCCCGGGCGGAGGAGGGCGAGCGCGCCGTTCAGCGCGAACCCGAGCAGCGGGAGCGCCGGCACGAGCCAGATCAGGTCCGTCGCGGTGCCGGTCATCCCTTGAGCAGGTCGATGTTCCCCAGGTCGACCGTCTCGCGATGGCGGTAGATCGCCAGGACGATCGCGAGCCCGACGGCGGCTTCGGCCGCCGCCACCGCCATCACGAAGAACACGAGCACGTGGCCCGCCACGCCGAGTTGTTGCGCCAGCGCAATGAACGTGAGGTTGACGGCGTTGAGCATCAGCTCGACGCACATGAAGATGACGATCGCGTTGCGGCGGAACAGCACGCCCGCGACGCCCAGGGCGAAGAGCACGGCCGACACGGCGAGCGCCGGACCGAGCAGCACCTAAAGCCTCCGCTTGGCGAGCACCACCGCGCCCACGATCGCCGCGAGGAGCAGCACGCTGGTGATCTCGAAGGGAATCAGGTACTCGCCGAACAGCGGGCGGGCGACCGCGCCCACGACGCCCTCCCGCTGCTGCAGCGCGGTCAGGGCGCCGGCGGGGAGCCGGTAGGTCTCAGGGAGGGGGATGGCGCCGGTGCGGAGCGCGCCCAGCTGCAGCAACAGGAGCGCGCCCAGCCCGGCCGCCACGACGGCCCCACCCCCGCCCCGGCGGTCCGAGGGCCTCCCCCGCCCCAGGTTCAACAGCATGATCACGAACAGGAACAGCACCATGATCGCGCCGGCGTACACCAGCACCTGGAGCGTCGCGATGAACTGCGCCTCGAGCAGCACGAACAGCGCCGCGATCGCGAACAGGGTCAGCACCAGCCACAGCGCGCTCTTCACGGGGTTCCGCTGGGTGATGCACAGCACCGCCCCGACCACCGCGATGCCGCTGAACACCCAGAACGCGATCTCGCCGGGCGCCATGCGCTACTCCCCCTTCGGGTCGGCGGGGTCCCATAGGGTCGAGACGGGGTGCGTCTGGGCGCACAACCGCTCGAGGTCGTAGACGAACCGGTCGCGCGCGTACTCGGAGTTCTCGTAGTGCACGCCGACGTGGATCGCCTCCTCCGGGCACACCTCCTGACAGTAGCCGCAGAAGACGCAGCGGAACTCGTCGATCTCGTAGATCAGCGGGTAGCGGTTGCCTTCCTCATCCTCGCCCGGCACCAGTTTGATGCAGTTGGCCGGGCAGATCTGGGGACACAGCCCGCACGCCACGCACTTGGCGCGCCCCTGCTCGTCGGTGAGCATGCGGTGGGTGCCGCGCCAGCGCGAGGACAGCGCCCAGTCGTCGGTCGCCTTCTGCTCCGGGTACTGCATCGTCACTTTGGGCCGGAACAGATGGGAGAACGTGAGCGCCATCCCTTTGAGCGTCGCCCGCAGGTAGGACGTCTCCGGCGTGGGCCGCTTGAGGACCTTGACGCCGATGGCCATCAGCTCCGCCCCCTCTCCGCCTCGGGCTCCACCGAGCCGGCCACGATCCGCCCCCGGTCGAGTCCCCAGACCAGCCCCACGGCGAGCACCGCGTTGAGCCCGAACAGCGCGAGCCCGAACCGCGTGTCGTACGCCCAGCCCAGCTGCTCGTGCAGGTACCAGATCGCCGTCGCGAGCACGGTGAGGTACCCGAGCGCGAGCGGCAGCAGCACCTTCCAGCCCAGCGCCATCAGCTGGTCGTAGCGGAACCGCGGCAGGGTCCACCGCACCCAGATGTACAGGAACAGGAAGCAGCCGACTTTGAAGGAGAAGGCTACGAGCGTGGCGAGCGTCTTCCACACCGTCCAGGGCGGCCCGTCGTCCCACGTGAGGAACGGGATGTCCCAGCCCCCGAAGAACAGGGTGGTCATCAAGGCCGAGGCCGTCACCATGTTCGCGTACTCGGCGATGTAGAACATCGAGAACTTTATCGAGCTGTATTCAGTGTGGTAGCCCGCGATCAGCTCCGCCTCGGCCTCGGGTAGGTCGAACGGGAGCCGGTTGGTCTCGGCGAACGCGCTCACCACGAAGATGAAGCACGCGATGAGCAGGGAGAACACGAACCAGGTCGAGGCTTGTTGCCGCGCCACGACCTGCGAGAGCGACACGTTGCCGGCGAGCAGCAGCACCGCCACCGTGCTCATGCCGAGCGCGATCTCGTAGGAGATCATCTGGGCCGAGGCGCGCAGGCCGCCGAGCAGCGCGTATTTGTTGTTGGACGACCACCCCGCCAGCACGATGCCGTAGACGCCGAGCGAGCCGATCGCGAGGATGTAGAGGAAGCCCACCGGCAGGTCGGCCACCACCATCGGGACGTCACCCCAGGGCGTCGGCAGCGGCGTGGCGAAGGGAACTACCGCGAAGGTGAGCAGCGCGGGCACGAACGAGATGGCCGGCGCGAGCACGAACAGCCACAAGTCGGCTTGCGCCGGGTAGGTCTCCTCCTTCACGAGATTCTTCAAGCCGTCGGCGGCGGGCTGGAGGATGCCCTGCGGCCCCACGCGGTTCGGGCCGAGCCGGTCCTGCATCCACGCGCAGATGCGCCGCTCGGCGAGCGTGAGCAGCGCCACGCCGACCATGATCACGGTGAACACGAGCAGGATCTTGGCGATCGACGCGATCAGGACGAACGTCATCGCACGCCCACCGCCTCCCCCGCGTTCCGTCCCGCGAACCCGAGCGTCGCGTAGCTCAGGCCGCGGAACCCCTCGAGCGTCTCGGCCACCGCCGCGAACGCGTCGGCGGCGCTCTCGGGCGCCCCGTCCCCCACCCTGGTCCCGCTGCGCTCGGCGAGCGCGCCGAGCACCCACCACGCCGGGCGGGCCATGCCCGGCGCGGGTTTCGCCTGGAAATAGCGCTGCACCCGGCCGTCCCGGTTGACGAACGTGCCTTCTTCTTCCGCCACGTTCGCGATCGGGAGGATGAGCTCGGCCGGCGTCCCGCCCCCCGGATCGTCCGGCATCGTGGCGCCGAGGTAGAGCACGGTCCCCGCCGTCTGGACCGCGACCTGCGGCTCGTCCAGCACCAGCACGACGGCGGCCCGCTCGGCGGCCTTGAGCGCGGCGCCGTAGTCCCGCGTATAGCCCAGGCGCTCGGCGCCCGTCACGTTGGGCGCGCGCTCGGCGCGCAGCGCGAGGTTCGGCACCCCCGCGAGCGGGGCTTCGTCCCCCATCACCAGCTGGAACGCCCCGCTCCAGACGAAGTCCGCCAGCAGGCGGCGCGCGAAGAACAGCGCCTCGGTGGACGCCCGCGGCGAGACGATGGCCACAGCCGTCTGACCATTCCCCCCCCCCTCGCCCGCGCCCATCGCACCGCGCAGGATCGTCCGGGCGCGGTCCAGCGCCTCGTCCCAGTCCACCGCGCGATAGCCGCCCCGTCCCGCCCCGCCTGTGCCCGGCTGCTTGACCAGGGGCGCTTCGATGCGCTCCCCGCGGTTCATCCAGCGGTACGTCATCCGGCCGTGGTCGCAGATGAAATACCGGTTCACCTCGAGGTTCGGGCGTGGGCGCACCCGGACCACCACGGTGTCGCGCACGTCGAGCGTGACGTTGCAGCCCTGCGAGCAGCCGGTGCAGATCGAGGCGGTCTTGTCCAGCTCCCAGGCGCGCGCCTTGTGCAGGAAGTCCTTCGACAGGAGCGACCCCACCGGGCACAGGTCCACCACGTTGCCGGCCCAGGGATGGTCGAGCCGGGCGTCGGGGTGTATGCCGATGAAGGCGCGGTCACCGCGCTCCGACACGTTGAGCACCGGCTCGCGGGCCACGTCCTCCATGAACCGCACGCAGCGCGTGCACAGGATGCAGCGGTTGGGCACGTACAGCACGTCCGGCCCGAAGTCCTCGACGGGGTTGAAGCGCTTGGCGTACTCGGCGTAGCGCGTGCCGGCGCGGCCTTCCTGGAACACGAAGTCCTGCAGCTCGCACTCGCCCGCCTGGTCGCAGATCGGACAGTCGAGCGGGTGGTTGATCAGGAGCAGCTCGAGCACGCCCGTGCGGGCGTCCTTGGCCTGGGCGGTCTGCGTCTTGACGACCATCCCCTCGGCCACCGGGGTGGCGCAGGCGATCTGGAGCTTGGGGGCCTTCTCGATCTCGACCAGGCACATGCGGCACACGCCCGCGACCGCGAGCCCGGGGTGGTAGCAGTAGTGTGGCACGAGGACGCCGGCCCGCTTGGCGGCCTCGATGACGAGCGTCCCTTTGGGGACGCTCACCGGCACGTCATCGATCGTCAGACGTACGAGTTCGTCGGCCATCGTGCTCCTAACACCTGTTTCACGCCACCAGCACCGGCTTGCGCTTGCCCGCGAGGTAGTCCGCGAACTCGCTCCGGAACTTCTTGATCCCACTCACGACCGGCGCGGCGCACGAGTCCGAGAGCACACAGATCGTCTTTCCGGTCATGTTGTCCGACAGATCGAGCAGCAGGTCGAGGTCGGTCGTCTTGCCCTGCCCGGCCAGGATCCGCTCGAGGATCTTCATGGTCCAGGCGGTGCCTTCGCGGCACTGGGTGCACTGGGCGCACGACTCGTGGGCGTAGAACCGCGCGAGGCGCATGATCTGGTAGACCATGTCGGCCGAGTCGTCGAACACGATCACGCCGCCCGAGCCCAGCATGGTGCCCTGCTCCACGCAGCCCTCGTAATCGAGCAGGCAGCGCTCGGTCTCTTCCCGGTTCAGGATCGGCACGGACGAGCCGCCGGGAATGCAGGCCTTGAGCGTCCGGCCCTCGGGCACCCCGCCGCACAGATCGTACAGCAGGGTCTTGAGCGGGAAGCCGAGCGTGACCTCGTAGTTGCCCGGCTTGCGCACGTGGCCGCACACCGAGAACAGCTTGGTGCCCGTGCTCTTGGGGTTCGACAGGCACAGGGCCTTGTACCAGGCCGCGCCCTGTTTGAGGATATGCGGCACGGCGGCGAGGGTCTCGACGTTGTTGATCGTCGTGGGCATGCCGAACAGCCCTGCGGCCGCGGGGAACGGCGGCTTGATGCGCGGGTTGCCGCGCTTGCCCTCGATCGAGTTCATCAGCGCCGTTTCCTCGCCGCAGATATAGGCGCCGGCGCCGCGGTGCAGGTGGATTTTGATCTTGCCGAACACGCCGGCCGCCGCGGCCTCGGCCAGCGCCCGCTCCATGATCGTCCAGGGCTCGGTGAACTCGCCCCGGATGTAGATGTAGGCCACGTCCGCCTGGATCGCGTGGGCGGCGATGGCGGTGCCTTCGAGCAACGCGTGCGGCGTCCACCGAATGATCTCGCGGTCCTTGAACGTGCCCGGCTCGGACTCGTCCGCGTTGACGCACAGGTAATGCGGCTTGGTCTTTTCCTTGGGCATGAACGACCACTTCAACCCCGTGGGGAACCCCGCGCCGCCGCGGCCCCGCAACCCGGATTCCTTGACGACGTCGGTGACCGCAGCCGCGGTCATCGCCAGCGCCTGCTTCAGCGTCTCGTAGCCGCCGCGCTTCACCCAGCCCTTGTACGTGCGCGCCTCGGCCTCCCCGAAGTGCTTGGAGAGAACCATCGTCTCGTGAGGGTGAGGCTTGTGAGGATATCCCATTACCGATTCCCTGGCGGACCACCCCGAGTGCGGCTCATTTGTACTTCCTCACGATCTCCGGCACCCGCTCCGGCGTCACGCTCTCGATGAAGTCGTCGTCCACGAGAATCGGCGTCGCGAAGCCGCAGGCCCCCAGGCACTCCACCTCGATCACGGTCCAGCGGCCGTCGGGACTGGTGGCGCCGAGGTCTTTGGTCCCGGTGTGCTCCAGGAACGCGCGCACCACCCCTTCGGCGCCGCACAGGTTGCAGGGTGACGTCGTGCAGATCTGCACGAAATGCCTCCCGACCGGGTGCTGGTGGTACATGGTGTAGAACGTCACCACGCCCTTCACGTAGGCCGGCGTCAGCCCCAGCACCTCCCCGACCTCCGTCATGTTGCGGTCCGAGATCCAGCCGCGCTCCTGCTGCACCAGCCACAGCGCCGGCAGGAGCGCCGCGGCCTTGACGGGATAGCGGGTGAGGATCTCGTGCAGCCGCTCGAGCGTCTTGCCCGTGAACACCGCCTGGTACTCCTCGATCGGCGAGCCGGGCTGCGCCGTGCTCATCGGTCCACCTCGCCCATCACGATGTCCACCGAGGCATTGATCGCGATCAAGTCGGACAACAGGTGCCCCTCGGCCATCTTGGGCAAGACGGACAGGTTGATGAACGAGGGCGGCCGGATGCGCCAACGCACCGGTTTGGCGCCCCCGTCGGAGACGAAGTAGTTCCCGAGCTCGCCCTTCGGGTTCTCGATCCCGACGTAGGCCTCGCCCACCGGCGCCTTGACCCCTTCCATCACCTGCTTGAAGTGGAAGATCATCGCCTCCATATCGCTCATGGCGCGCGATTTGGGCGGCAGGATCACGCGCGGGTCGTCCACGTTGATCGGGCCGTCCGGCAGGCGGTCGAGCGCCTGCTCGAGGATGCGGTTCGACTGGTGGCACTCCTCGAGCCGCACGAGGTAGCGGTCGTACACGTCGCCGTGCTCGCCCACGGGGACGTCGAACTCATAGGTCTCGTAGCCGAGGTAGGGTTTGTCCTTGCGCAGGTCGTAGGCCACGCCGCTGGCCCGCAGCATCGGCCCCGAGAGCGAGTGGTTGATCGCCTCCGCCGCCGAGAGCACGCCGACGCCCTGGGTGCGCCCCGCCCAGACGGCGTTGCGCGTGAGCACCCGGTCGAGCTCGGCGAGCGTCTTGGGGAATGTGCGCGTGAAGTGCCGCAGCGCCGGGACGAATCCCTCGGGGATGTCCGCCATCAGGCCGCCCACCCGCGTGAGGCTCGTGGTGAGCCGCGCGCCGGTCCACATCTCCTGGAGGTTGTAGATCCGCTCACGCTCCTGGAACGCCCACAGGAAGGGCGTGAAGGCGCCGAGGTCGATGGCGGTGGTGCCGAGCCACACCATGTGGGAGATGATGCGGCTCATCTCGCAGGCGATCACGCGCAGCACGACGCACCGCGGCGTGAGCTCGACACCCATGAGCTTCTCGGCCGCGAGCGCGGCGCCGACGTTGTTGGCCATCGGCGACAGGTAGTCGGTGCGGTCCGTGAGCGGAATGATCTGGTTGTAGTGCCGGTATTCGCCCAGCTTCTCGAAGCCCGAGTGCAGGTAGCCCAGATGCGGAATGACGCGCAGCACTGTCTCGCCCTCCAGCTCAACGACGAGGCGGAGCACGCCGTGCGTGGCGGGGTGCTGCGGCCCGATGTTGATCAGGAGATGCTCGTGGCCCAGGCCGGGCTCCGCCTCCGGCTCGGGGGCCGCGGCCGTGAGCGGCGCGCGGATCGGATGGCCCCGGGCGTCGAGCGCGGGCGTGGCGAGGTCCAGCTCGACGGTGCGCCTGGTCATTCGGAGTGCGGGATCTTGCCCCGCTCGCCCCGGCGCAGCCGCTCCTTCATGTCGGGGGGCAGCTCCTCGAAGGCGTCGGCGATGGAGAGCTCCTCCATCGAGTAGTGAGCTTCGGGATTCGCGGCCAGCGCCTGGCGCACCTGCTCTGCTCGGCTGAAGCGGCCCCGGAGCGGGAAGTCCTTGCGCAGCGGATACCCCTCGGCATAGTTCTCCCACATGAGGATCCGCCGCAAGTCGGGGTGGCCGCGGAAGCTGACGCCGAACATGTCGTAGACCTCGCGCTCGAGCCAGTCCGCGCCGGCCCAGAGGGCGACCACGGAATCGACCGTCAGCTCGCTCGCCGGGTCGAGCTCCACCTTGACGCGCAGATCCGCCCGCCGCTCGAGCGCGCGCAGGAAGTAGACCACCTCGAGCGGCCGCTCGCGGTCGCGGTACTCCACGGCGGTCACGTCCACCAGGTAGGTGAAGCACTGGTCGGGGGTGTCGCGGAGCCAGCGCATCACGTCGAGCAGCCGCGCCGCCTGGACCAGGATGACGGGCTCGCCGTCCCGGGCCACGTGCGCGCGGCCGATCGCCTCGCCGAACGTCGCGCGGAGGGCCTCGACGGTCGAGTTCACGCCGAGCGGAACTGGTGTACCGAGTTGCCGAAGGGCTCCGAGATCTCGTCGATCTGCTCGGGTGGCAGGCGCAGGCCCCGCTCGTCGAGTAGCTGTTCCTCGCGCCGGGGCACCGCGTCGAACAACGACTCGCCCTTGATCTTCTTGTGCAGGAGCAGGATGCCGTAGAGCAGGCCCTCGGGTCGCGGCGGGCAGCCCGGCACGTACACGTCCACGGGCACGATCGTGTCGATCCCCTGCACCATCGCGTAGTTGTCGAAGATCCCGCCGGTCGAGGCGCAGGCGCCCATGGAGATCACCCACTTGGGTTGGGGCATCTGGTCGTAGATCCGCCGGATGACCGGGGCCAGCTTGAACGGCAGTCGGCCGGCGCAGATCAGCACGTCGGCCTGGCGGGGCGAAAAGGCCTGGCGCTCCATGCCGAAGCGCGCGAAATCGAAGCGGCTCGCCGCGGTCGCCATGAACTCGATGGCGCAGCACGCGGTCCCGAACGGCATCGGCCACAGCGAGTTCGCCCGCGACGCGTTCACCGCCCAGTCGATCAGCTGCTGAAACCTGGCCAGGAGAAAGTTGGGGCTTTGGCCCGCCACTTCTTTGGTCTCGACCACTTGCTTCATCGCCACCTCAGCAGGTGTCCAACGCTGTCGTTAGACGTAGGTGTTGGACGCCCTCGTTGGACGGCTCTCAGGTTTAGTCCCACTCCAACGCCCCCCGCTTCCAGACGTAGACGTACCCCACGCCGAGAATCACCAGGAACACGAGCATCTCGACCAGCAGGAACCCCATGCTCGGCCCGGTGGCGGCGGCGGCGGCGTCCCGCCCGAAGAAAATCGCGCCCCAGGGGATCAGGAACACCGTCTCGATGTCGAAGAGGATGAAGAGCATCGCGACGAGGTAGAACCGCACGGAAAACCGCTCGCGCGCGGTGCCCAGGGGCGGCATGCCGCTCTCGTAGGGGGCGTCCTTGAGCGGCGTGGAGCGGCGCGGGCCGGCGAAATGGGAGAGCACCAACATCCCAGCCGCGTTGGCCGCGACGAAGCCCAACAGGAGCAGGAAGGTGACGTACGGTTGCATGGCCGCTCGTGAAAAAATTCACTTAGCGCCGAAAAACTACCCCGCCCCCGCCCCGCTGTCAACCGGACCGAGTGGCGTAAGTGACGGTGGCGTCAATATATTGCGGCCCCATGTCCATCAAATCCGACCGCTGGATCCGACGCATGGCCCAAGACCACCGCATGATCGAGCCGTTCGCCGACGGCCAGGTGCGCCAGGGCGTCATCTCCTTCGGCGTGTCCTCCTACGGCTACGACATGCGGGTGGCACCCGAATTCAAGATCTTCACCAACGCCCTCTCGGCCGTGGTCGACCCGAAACACTTCGATCCCAAGTCGTTCGTCGAGTTCACCGGCGACGTCTGCATCGTCCCGCCGAACTCGTTCGCCCTCGCCCGCTCGGTCGAGTACTTCCGCATCCCCCGCAACGTCCTCACGGTGTGCGTCGGCAAGAGCACCTACGCCCGGTGCGGCATCATCACCAACGTGACGCCGTTCGAGCCCGAATGGGAGGGATTCGTCACGCTCGAGATCTCCAACACCACCCCGCTGCCCGCCCGGATCTACGCCAACGAGGGAATCGCGCAGGTGCTGTTCTTCACGGCGGACGAAGGAGACGAGTGCCAGCAGAGTTATGCGGACAAGAAGGGGAAGTATCAGGCGCAGAAGGGGATTACACTGCCAAGACTCTGAAACGTAAGGCTGAGATCGTATGGTCAACGACGTACGCTGCTGACCCTACGGTTCTAGCCCTCCGTCTTTCGCCGTACGTAGTTCAGCACTTGCTCTTCGGTTGTATGCGTACGCCACCGCGAGCGCAACCAGCGCCAGGGCAAAGAAACTCGCCACCCGATACAAGGCTTCGAGCTCCGACAGGTCGTAGAGCACGACTTTCAGCGCGGCGAGGCTGGCGACAGCCAGGCCCGCCGAGCGCACGGCCTTGCGATCCCACCAGAACCCGAGCCGGACCAGCGCTCCGGCGGAGACCAGCCAGAACGTGCTGATGGCGAGGTTCGCGGCGAGCTTGACGGTGAAAAACCGGTGCAGCTCCACGGAACCGCCGGCGAGGAACGCCAGCCCCGCGAGCGTCCAACAGATCGCTTCCCCCCCCGGGCCCTGGTGCTTGGCGTCGTCGCCGTCGCCGGGGAGCGTCGTCCACCAGCGCGCGCCCAGCACCGCCGCCGCGCACACGGCGTACCACCCCACGGACCATACGCCGAATAAGGCGGGGTCGCCGGCGGGCCGCGCCGGGAGCGCGAGCCCGAACAGCGGGACCAGGCTGGCGGAGCACAGCGCGACCGCTGCCGTCTCCGCGCCCAGCCGCAGCCGGCGGTCCCGCCACCGCGGGGCGGTGCGCACCAGCGCCGCGGCATAGGCGGACCAGAACACAGACAACGCCACGTACCCGGCGAAGCTCGCCCCCTGGACCCGGAGCAGCTCCACCGAGCCTCCCAGGAGCAGCGCGACCCCCACCGACGCGCACAGCACGATGCGACCTGTGTCCTCCCGGTCGGCCCGAGGCGACGGCCACGCGCGCGCTGCGACCGTGAGCGCCACGAGCACCCCGTACCAACCGAGCGCCCAGGCGTCGGTGAATGCCGATCCGACGGGCGGCGCAGGACGTTCGGGCAGGGCGACGGTGAACAGCTGCAGGAGCGTTGCGACGGCGAGCCCGGCCGCCACCGCCCGGCCCGTGGGCGAGCGCTCCACCGTGACGGCCGCGAGACCCACCAGCGCCCAGCCGGCCGCGACCGCCGGGCCGTCCCACTGCCCCGAGACCGCGAGCGCGACGAGGACCAAGCCCATGCCCACGAGGTGCGGCCGGCGCCCGGGCCATCCGGCCCCCAGGTAGAGGGCGGCCAGGGCCAATGGTACGGCGGCTCCCACCGCGGCGAGCGCGTCGGGGCGCCGCTGCGCCGCGAGACACACGAGCGCCAGCGGGCTGACCAGGTACACGACCAGCTCCGGCAGGTTGCCGAATCGTCGCCCCGGGGATCGCGCGAATGGGTCGGTCCGGGACTGCTGCCACCACACCGTCGCGGCGAGCGCCGCGCCGGCGCCGAGCGCGGTCCAGCGTAGAGCATCCGTTTGACCGTTCAGCCCCAGGATCACCAGCAGATAGAACCAGGGTAGGAAGACCGCCCCGAGCCGGGCTTCCGGCCAGCCGGTGCGCCCCGAGGCGAACAGGGCCACGACGCCGCCGAGCGCGAGATAGTTGATGGCCGCCGGAGTGTCGAGGTGATCCAGCACGAAGACCGCGGGCAGCAGGTAGAAGCCGAACAGCGCCAGGTCCAGCGTGACGCGCCACACCATCCGGTAACCGAGGACCAGCGCCCCGACGCCGATCACGGCATTGTAGGCGAGGTAGTTCACGACACGCGCCTCCGGCTGCGGCAGAAACGCGGGCGCGAGGTAGGCGCCGGTCAGCGCCCAGACCGCCAGCGCTTCGACTTCGTGGCGTACGGCGAACAGCGTCACACCGCAGGAGGTGAGGGCCAGCAACCCGATGCCGATCTCCTTGCCGACGAGCGCGTAGGGGCCGGCCGCCGCCCAGAACCCGAGGTACACGAGGCCGCCCCCTGCGCCGATCAGGCCGGCGCCGTAGCGCCGCAGCCCGCGTCCCACGAGCCGGTCTCCCCATGCGGCGACGCCCAGGCCGGCCGCGACGGCCGCGGTGGCCCGCAGCCATTCGGGGATCCAGCCCCGCTCGAACGCGTAATTGAGGAAGAAGCCGCCGGTGGCGAGCAGCGCCAGGACGCCGACGATCAACAGCCCGCGCTGACCCACCCATTGCTCCAGGTCGTGGGTCGAGCGGGGAGTGGAGGCAGGGGGGGGGGGGAACGGCGGCGCCATGCGCGGCGCCGGGACGGACTGAGATGAGCGAGCCGGCGAAGCGATGGGCGGGGAGCCTGGGTGGGGTTCCGCGCGCACCGCCGGTGAGAGCGGGGGGGGGGGGGAGGAGGGCGCCGCCGCCGGCGCGCCGGAGCGAGCGAGCAGCGCCCGCACCAGAGTCTCGAGCTGGGCGACGCGCCGCTCCAGCCGCTCGAGATCGTCCGTCACACGGGCGCGGGCTTCTCCATCCCGATGAGCGTGATCCCGATCGCCGCCGCGACCAGAATCAGCAGATCCGGCGTCCACCCGAGCTCCGTCGCCGGCACGGCCATTTGCAGGAAGTACATCACGAAGTCGAAGAGGCCGAGCAGCAGACCGAGCAGCAGCGTGAGCCGCAGTGTCCGGCCGAAATGGGCCAGGACGCTGCCCGTCACCAACGCCACGGCCCCCTGCCCCGCCGCGATGGCGAGGGAGGTAACGGCATCGCTCACCAGGGTGTGCACCATCCCAGAGCGGCTGGGGATATAGCTGAACCACCAGGTGTGGATCAGCCCGACGACGATCCCCGCCGCCGCCGCGCACAGCGTGGCCCACACAGCGTAGTACACCGCCACCTTCCTGCCCTGCTCGGACGCCTCGCCCATGCGACCTCCCTTCCGGTGGCTCGAATCTGCGGCGCCGACCCGACTGCCGCCAGCTAGCGCAGCGCCGCGGTCGCCTGTTGCAGGGCGGCCCGCGCCTGCTCGACCCGGGCGACGAGATCGGCCAGCTCCCGCTGGGCCGTCGCCGCGTCGGCGTAGCGGATCGCCTCGTTCACCGACGGAAACGCCATGGTCGAATACCCGTTGTCCACGTCCGACGCGAACTGCAAGCTGCGGTACCAGGGCCGGCTCACGAGCCCTTCGGGGCGGGTCAGGCGGCGCTCGACCTGCATCAGCGCCCGGTTGGCCTCCACCGCGCGCGCCGAGTCGACGCCCCCGCCTCGCGCCAGCGCGCTGTCCCGGACCTGGGCGAGCTCGCGGGCGGCGGCGGTGAACCGGCCCAGGGCCTCCGTGAGATTCGAGGTGCTCACGGTCCCGCTCCACTGTTTCCGGGCGATGCCGGAATCGAGCTGCGACACGAGTCCGGTCATTTCCGCGCCGAACGCCACGTAGTCGAGCGGCAGCACGTCCGCGTTCGCGAGCCGAGCGAGGATCACCCCGACGAGCTGCGCGCCGGCGCGATGCCCGCGGTAGCTCGGGT
This sequence comes from Gemmatimonadales bacterium, assembly GCA_050732995.1. Classification (GTDB taxonomy): domain Bacteria; phylum Gemmatimonadota; class Gemmatimonadetes; order Gemmatimonadales; family GWC2-71-9; genus JBOHSA01. Next base: position 20,215 of record JBOHSA010000056.1, read on the forward strand.
CGCCGAAGCGGGCCATCCAGTCGTAGGAGTCGTACATCGAGTGATAGATGCCTTCCGGCCCGTCGAACCCGATGCCGCCCGCGGGAATCCCGAGGCGGTGGTAGAAGCCGGCGAAATCGGATCCGCCGCCCAGGTTCCCAAGCGTGAGCGCCGCGGTGTCGCCGTGGTTGCGCTTGAGCCACGCATCGTACACGCTGCCCGCGCCCGAGGGATCCGGGACGGCGCGGGCCGCCTCGCGCAGCAGCGTCTTCAGCGATGGTGACGCGGCGCCGCTGAACGCCGGGCCCGAAAATGTGCCGTCTTCGTTGATGTAGGCGACCGCATGGGCGCGCAGCGAGTCCTCCAGCTCCTCCGTCCACTCGCTCGAGCCGATCAGCCCCCATTCCTCGGCGTCCCAGGTCGCGAACATCAGGGTGCGGGCCGGCCGCTCGCCGGCACGCGCGAGTGTGGCGAACGCGCGCGCCGCCTCGAGCACCGCGACGGTCCCGCTGACGTTGTCGCGGGCGCCGGGACTCCACGCGTCGCGGTGCCCGCCCACGACGACCCACTCGTCAGGGTACCGCGCCCCACGGATGATCCCGAACGTGTTCCAGATCTCGTGGAAGGCGCGGACGCCGCGCTCGGTGCGGACCTTGAGCCGGGCTTCCACGGGCCCCGGCCCGACGTGATAGCGGAACGGCAGGCCCCCCTGCCAGCTCTGCGGCACCGACGGCCCCTCGAGCGCGCCGAGGAAGCGGCGCGCGTTCCCGTAGCCCATCGGGATGATCGGGATCCGAGGGATGGCCAGCGAGTCCTCGGGGACGCGCCGGACCCCGGGGAGCGACGGATACCCGGGCGTCGTCGGGTCGCCGTTCCCGTTCATCATGCTGCCGCGCTGGATGCCGCCCGAGGGCCGCATTGGCCCCTTGGGGTAGACATCCCCGCGGAAGTAGCCGTCGTCCTGGGGATCCGAGTACACGATCAGGCCCACGGCGCCCCGCCGCTCCGCCTCGCGCGCCTTGATGCCGCGGAACGAGCGGCCGTACCGCGCGATCACGATCTTGCCGCGCACGCTGATCCCGAGTGAGTCGAGAGTCTGGTAATCCTCGATCAGGCCGTAGTTGACGTACACCACGTCGGCCGTGACGTCGCCGTCACCGGTGTAGCCGTTGAACGGCGGCACCTTGGGCCGGCCGGCCGCCGTCACGGGGTTGGCGCGCACGGGGGGCTCGGCGAGCGCCAGGCGCGCGGGACGGCCCCTCCTCCCCCCGGGCACGACCCACGCCGCGACGGTATCGGGTTGCGGCAGGTAGACGGTGTACGCCTTGGTCCAGGTCTCGAGGCCCCACGTCCGCATCTGGGTGAGGACGTAATCGCGCGTCGCCGCCTGGGCCGGGGTACCCGCCATGTGCGGTACGACCGTCAGCGCGCGCGACATCCGCCGCACGCTGGCCGTGTCGGGGACGGCGAGCAGGCGCCGCTCGAAGCCGTCCTGGCGCGCGATCGACCCGGCGGAGAAGCCGAGCTGCGCTGGCAGTCCGGCCCACGGTCCGACGGCCAGGGTCCCCGTGATCACCACGCCGGCCGTCCAGCGGTGCCTCCGCATGACCGGCCAACCGTCCGAGCGTCCGCGCGACCGTGCGTGCATAATCCCTTCCGATGGAGGTCGTCGAGGCTGGGAAAGCTACGTCGCCCAGGCGGGTTTGCCACGGCGCGGTGAACGGGACAGATTGACCGAAATGGCGGACGGCTTTCACGCACCTGTCTGGCTCGGCCGCCGGCGGGCGTTGATCCTCCTGGTGCTGCTGGGCGCGGCCTGCCGACGTGAGCCGACCGCGGCGCTGATCGGCTACGCCTTCCCGATCTGGGGTACCGCTACCGTCCAGGCAGCGCAGGACGCGATCGCGTCCTGGCCTCCCGCTTCCCGCAAGGTGCCGGTGATCGACATTGTGTACGACAGTGTCGTGTCGGGTGCCGCCCAATCCCGAATCCCGCGCCTTCGTCGAGCGCTTCACCCGCCTCACCGGGCACGAGCCCCAGTCCACGGACGCGATGAACCACGACGCCCTGTTGCTGGTGGCCCGGGCCGCGCGGGAGGTCGGCCCCAAGCGCAGCGCGATTCGCGACTATTTGCGCGCGTTGGGCCGAACCCAACCGCCCTATCGGGGGGTCGTCGGCGCGATCGCGTTCACCCCGGATCGCCCCCTGCTGCTCCACGTGGCCCGGCTGCGCGGCAGGCGGGCTGTGCGGGTGGGCTCTCCGTGACGGAACGCGCACGGTGCACCGGACGGGATCTGCTGGGGCGGCTCGCCGGGGCCGGCGCCGTGATCGCCACGCTCCTGGGATGCGAGCAGCGCCCCACATCCGCCGTCATCGCCGTGGCGTTCAATCTGACCGATAGCACGGTGCTGCAGGTTGTAAAAGATGAGCTGGCGACCGGAACCCAGTCCGGGGATGTCCAGCTATCGGTCGTGTTCGATCGCGAGCTGCCCGGTGAGCCGCCCGATGCCGCCGTCGCGCGGGCCGAGCGCCTCGGCGCGATCGACGGGCTGGTCGGCGTGGCGGGGCACGGCGACAGCCGCAGCAGCCTCGCGGCCGCCGCGGTCTACAACACGGCGCGCATTCCCCAAGTCGTCCCGATCGCGACGAACCGGCTGCTGGCCCAGGCCGGCGCCTGGACCTTCATGCTCGCCCCCAACGACTCGCTCGAGGGCCACTTCATCGCGTCGTTCCTCGCCCGCAGCCTCGGCGCCCGCCGCGTCACCCTGTTCTACCAGAACAACGACTACGGCGTCGGCCTGCGCGAGGGGGTGCGGGCCGGACTCCCCCAGTTCGGCCTGCAGCTCTTGACGGAGGTCGGCTTCGATCGGACGAGCGATTTCCCCACGCTCGTGGCCGCGGCGCTGCGGCGGGGGCGCCCGGACGCCCTCATCGTGGCCGGCTATTCCCGCGAGACGATCGGGATCGCCCGGGCCGTGCATGCCCTGGCGCCGGGGTTGCGGATCGTGGCGGGGGACGGCGTGCTCGCGGGCTTCGGGCTGGCCCTCGCCGACTCAGCGGGCCCGGCCGTGGACTCCCTGTTCGCGGTGGCGTTTTGGGTCCCGACGGCGGCCGATTCCGTCTCCCAGCGGTTTGTGACGCAATTCCGCGGCATCGCCGGGCGCGATCCCGCACCCTCGGAGGCGATGCTGTGCGATGCCATCCTGGTGTTCGCCCGCACGGTGCGAGCGGTCGGGTCGGATCGCGCCGCCATTCGCGATTACCTCCGCGGCCTGGGACGCGAGCGGCCCCCGGTGCGCGGCGTGACCGGGGCGATCGCGTTCGCCCGCGAGGCGCCGGTCACATTGGTGATGGCGCGCATCCGCCGCGGGCGCGTCGAGCGCCTGCGCGGCCTGCTGCGCTTCGTCCGGGCCCACGAGCGCCAAGTCACCCGCCTCAACCTCAACGAGATCGCGCGCGGCGCGCTGGATCTCGTGTCCTACCGATTCAGCGTCGATGAAATCCAGGTCGCGGAAACCCTGAACCCGCAGCTCCCGGCGGTCCTCGGGGACGCGATCGGCCTCGAGCAGGTGATGGTCAACCTGCTGAGCAATGCCATCGACGCCCTGCGCACGGTCCCCACGCCGCGCCGGTTGCTGGTGGAGAGCTGGGTCGAAGAGGGCCGCGTGCGCCTATCCGTGGCCGACACCGGGCCCGGTGTGCCGGCGGAGTTCGCCGAGCGCCTGTTCAAACCCTTCGCCACCACCAAGGGCACGCGAGGCACGGGGCTGGGCCTCTACATCTCGCGGCAAATCGTCCGGGAAGCGGGGGGCGAGCTCGCGCTGGCTTCCCGGCCGCCCCAGGGTGCGCGCTTCGTGCTCTCGCTGCCGGCCCTCGCGGGCGCGCCGGCCGAAGCGGCGGGCCTCCCGGCGCCCACGGCCGTGCCGCTTGTCCCCGCAACTCCCGCCACTCCCTCTCGCTCGTCTCCCGTCCCGGCGCGGGCCTCGGCCGGCGCGCTCGCCGGCCGGCGGGTGTTGCTCGTCGACGACGAAGCGCCGATCCGGCAGCCTCTGGCCCGGTTTCTCGCGCGCCGGGGCGCGCACGTCCTCGAAGCCGTCAATGGGTTGGACGCCCTCGACCGGCTGAAGGGCCAGCCGGTTGACCTGATCATCGCCGACCTGCGCATGCCCAAAATGAGCGGTGTGGCATTCTATGCACGACTGCAAGAGACACAGCCGCAGCTTGCCGAGCGGGTGCTGTTCCTGTCGGGGGACATCTCGCAGCTCGCCGAGCCCGGGACTATGCCGGTCTCGCGGGATCGAGTGCTCGACAAGCCGGTCCGGCTGTCGGATCTGGAGCACAGGATCCTTCAGTTCCTGGCGAACGCGACTTCATGCTGATCGCGCTCGTCCTCCTCGTCACCGTGCTGCTGCGGTTCGCGCTCGTCTGCGCCGTCGTCTACCTGCTGCTGCCCAAGGGGGCGGCGTGCCCGGCCTGCGGGAGCGAGATGCTGCCTCTCCAAAGCCGCGTCCTGGCGGTATGTCTGCCCATGGTGCAGCGCCGCTGGTGCCTGGGGTGCGGCTGGAACGGCGTGGTGCGCCGCCCGTCCCTGCCACCGCCTCCCCCGCCGCCTCCGCCCCCATCCACCTACCGCGACGCAATCAGCCGGACCGCGCGCTCGTAGAAGAAGTAGTCCCAGGCCCACGACAGCAGTACGAACAGCTTGTTGCGGAACCCCACCAGCTGGATCAAGTGCACGACCAGCCACACCACCCAGGCCGGGAACCCGGTGAAGCCGATCCCGAAGACATGCGCGACGGCGGCATTCCGGCCGATCGTGGCGAGGGAGCCGGGGTCGCGGTAGCGGAAGGCGCGGAGCGGCGCGACCGCGCCGCGCAGCCGGCGCCGGATGTTGGCCGCGGCCGTTTCCGCCATCTGGAGCGCGACCGGGGCCATCATCGGCAGTGGCGTGCCGGCCGATTCCAGATAGGCCGCGTCGCCGATCACGAACACCTCGGGGTGGCCCGACAGCTGAAGCGTGGGCTCGACCACGAGTCGCCGTTGGCGGGCGGTGGCCGTGCCGAGCCGCGAGGTGAGGGCCGCCGCCTGCGCGCCCGCCGCCCAGATCAACGTGCGGGCCGGGATCGCGTCGCCCTGCCGCAGGGAGACCAAGACGCCGTCGTAATCGCGGACGGCCGTGTCGAACCGCACCTCGACGTGCTTGCGTGTGAGGGTGCGGGCGGCCGCCGCCGAGAGCCGGGGCGGCATGGCCCCGAGGAGATGGTCGGTGGCTTCGAGCAGCAGGACGCGAACGTCGCCGATGTTCAACCGCGGGTAGTCCTTCACCAGCACGAGCCGGATCAGCTCCGATAGGGCGCCGGCCATCTCCACACCGGTGGGGCCGCCGCCCACCACCACGAAGGTCAGGAGCGCGCGGCGCTGGTCGGCGTCGGCCTCGACCATGGCCTGCTCGAAGCATCGGAGGACGTGGTTCCGGATCCGCACCGCTTCCCCCAGATCCTTCAGCCCGAAGCCGTGGCGCGCGGCGCCTTCCACGCCGAAGTAGTTCGTTTCCCCGCCCACGGCGAGAATGAGAAAATCATACGCCAACGCGCCGCTATCGGTGAGCACCCGACGCCCGGTGAAGTCCACCCCCGTGACCTCCGCCATGCGGAAATCGAAGTTGCGCTGGCCCCGCAGGATGGCGCGGACCGGCTTGGCGATCGACGAGGGCTCCAGGCCCGCCGTGGCGACTTGGTAGAGTAGCGGCTGAAACAGGTGGTAGTTGCAGCGATCGACGAGCACGACCTGCGCCGGGGCGCGGCGCAGCGCGCGCGCCGCCCGGAGCCCGCCGAAGCCCGCGCCCACGACGACCACCGTCGGCGTCACGGCCGTTGGTCGAGGCGCAGGATGGTCTGCAGCAGGACGTTCGCGCCCTGCTCCACGTCTCCGGGACGCGTGGACTCCCGCGGCGAGTGGCTGATGCCCTCGACCGATGGCACGAAGATCATGCCCATAGGGCAGATCCGCGCCAGGTTCTGGGCGTCGTGCCCGGCGCCGCTGGGCATCGAGCGGGTGGCGAGCCCGAGTCCCCGGGCGGCGTCGGCGATCACCGCCCGCATCCCCGGATCGGTCAGCGCGGCTACGTTCGCGTGCTGGCGCTCGAAGGTGAGCGCGACGCCGTGCCGCGCGGCGACGGCCCGCCCTTCGGCCAGAATCCGCTCCCACAGCGCGTCGATCTTGCGCATGTCCAGGTCCCGCAGCTCCACGGTGAGCGCGACCTCGCCCGGAATGACGTTCGGGGCGCCGGGCTTCACAGCGAGCCGCCCGACGGTGCCTACTTGCCGGCCGGGGTCCGCGCGGACGATGCGGTCCACGGCCAGTACCAGTTCCGCCGCCGCGAGCAGCGCGTTGCGCCGCTGGTCCATGGGCGTCGTGCCCGCGTGGTTGGCGAATCCCGTCAGCGTCACGTCGTAGTGATGGATCCCGACGATGCCCTCGACGACGCCGATCGGCGTGCCGGCGCGGTCGAGGATCCCGCCTTGCTCGATGTGCAGCTCGATGTAGGCCGCCACGCTGCCGGGATCGTGCCGTGCCGCGGCCAGCCGGTCCGGGTCCCCGCCGATGCGCCGGATCTTCTCCCCGAGCGGGATCCCGTCCCGCCCCGGGCGCCGCAGCTCCTCGGCCGGGAGGTCGCCGATGTAGCCCCGGCTGCCCGTCAGGCCGCTCTCTTCGTCCGCCCAGATCACGATGTCGAGGGGGTGGCGGTTCGCGTACCGCGCTTCCTGTAACGTGTGCGCGACCTCGATCGCGGACATGGAGCCGACGTCCCCGTCGTAGTTGCCGCCCTCCGGCACGGAATCGATGTGCGAGCCGAACAGGATCGGCGGCGCGCTCGCCACGGCGCCGGCGCGGCGGCCCAGGATGTTGCCCACCGCGTCGACTCGCACGTCCAGCCCGGCGGCGCGCATGAGCCCCATGGCGAACGCCCGGCCGGCGACGTCGGCGTCGCTGAACGCGACCCGGCTGACGCCACCCTGCGGGTCTCGGCCGAACTGCGACAACCCGGCCAAGTGGTCAATCACGCGCGCGCCGTTCACCCGCAGTCGCCGCCAGTCGGACCCCTGTGAAATCGCGCGGCCTGGGAACGGCACGAGCATCGACCAGGCCCCGGCCGTCGTGGCTTGCACAAATCGTCTTCGGTTGATCATGCGATCCTCAGCCTCCTTAGCCTCTTAGCCCCTTAGCCTCTTAGCCCCTTGGCCTCTTTGCCCCTTAGCCTGTTTGCCTCTCAGCGATCCACTTCCAGCAGGCCGGCAAGCGGCGCGCGCCGCAGCATGTCCCGGCTCAGGAGGACGCCCGTAATTGTCGTCAAGGCAATGGTAGAGAGCCAGAGTCCAGCGAGCGGCGCCGCCGGGAGCCGGAAGGAGAAGTCGAACAGGAACGTGATCAGCGCCCACCCCCCCGCGCCGCCGAGCGCCACGCCCATCAGCCCGGCCAGGGACCCCAAGGCGACGTATTCGGTGAGCTGGATCCGGCCGATCTGGCGCGCGGTCGCCCCGATCGTTCGGAGCAGCACGCTCTCGCGCTGTCGCTGGAAGCGCGACGTGAGGATCGCGCCGACCAGCACGATCGCGCCGCTCGCGAGGCAGAACAGCGCCATGAACCGGATCGCCAGCACGATCTTCCCGACAATGGCGTCGAGCGTCGCCTGGACGAGGCTCAAATCCAGCGTCGCGACGTTGGAGTAGCCGACCACCAGATCGCGCTGCCACACCGCGCGCCGCCGCGCGTCTGCGGCCCGCGTCAGCAGCACGAAGCTCTGAGGCGCCGACTCCAGCGCCCCGGGCTCGAACACCACGAAGAAGTTGGGCTCGAACCGCGCCCACTGCACTCGCCGCAGGCTCGCGATCCGGCTCTCCAACCTGACGCCCTGCACGTCCCAGGTGATCCGGTCCCCGACCCCGACCCCCAGCTCCTCGGCGAGCCCTTCTTCCAGCGAGATCTTCGCGGCCTCCTCGCCCGCCCGTCGATCGCGCCTTTCGCGTGCCGCCTCGCGTTCCGCGTCCCACCACGCCCCGGCCACGATTTGCTCCGACGCCACCAGGGTGTCGCGATACGTGTTGCGGTACTCGCGCCGGAGCGCCCACCGGCTTCCGGGCGGGAGCGCCGAATCGCCGCCGACGGGCCCGATGGGCCGGCCGTTCACGCCCGCGATGCGCCCCGGCACGATCGGCGTGAGCCCGAGCAGCGGCAACCCATGCCGCTCCAGCAGCGCCACGACCCCGTCCCGTTGATCCTGCTGGATGTCGAAGGCGACGAGGTTGGGCCGATCGGGCCGCACGTCGAGCGAGAGCTGATCGTGCAGATTGCGCTGGACGACGGCGAGGGTCGCGAGCAGGAACACCCCCAGCCCGAGCGCCAGCGTCACGGCGATCGTCTGGTTCTGGGGGCGGAACAGGTTGGCCACGCCCTGGCGCACGACGTAGCCCGCGCGCTTGGGGAACCAGCGCCGGAGCGCCCGGGTCGCGACCCAGGCGGCGAGCCACAGCGTGCCGAGCGCGAGACCGAGCGCGGCGGCGAAGGCGAGACCGGTTCCGATCTGCGGATCGGGTGCCTGGCTGATGCTCAGGAGCACGACGCTCGTGGCGAGCGCGACCCACACCGCGGCCCGCAGCCGGTCGGGGCCGCGGTCCGGCGACGTGAAGTCGCGCCGGATCGCTTGCAGCGGTGCCACGCGCCGCACCGCCGTCAGCGGCAGCAGCGCGAAGCCGAGCGCGACCCAGAGTCCGATCGCCAGCCCGGCGCTCACCGTGCCCCACGACACCGCCGGCGTGATCTTCAGCGGCAGGAAATCGCGCAGCAGGCCGGGGAGCAGCGCCTGCACGGCGACCCCCAACGCCGCCCCCGCCGCGGCCCCCGCGAGGCCGAGCAGGCCGGTTTGGACGAGATACACCCCGAACACGGTCGCGGCAGTGGCGCCGAGACAGCGCAACACCGCCACTGTTTCGAGCTTGGCGCGGATGAACACGTGGACCGCGCTGGCGACCCCGATCCCGCCCAGGAGCAGGGCCACGAGTCCGACCAGGCCGAGGAACCGGGCGAGGAAGGAGAATGCCTCGGTCAGGTCTTCCTCGCGCTCCGCCACGGTGTCGAACCCCACGCGGTGGGCGCGGAACAAGGGCATGTGGCGGTTGATGAACGGCTGGAGCCCCGCCTCATCGGGGAGTTGGACGTAGGCCCGGTAGCGCGCGATGCTCCCCAGGCGCAGCAAGCCGGTCTCGCCCAGGTAGGCCGCCGGAATGAAGACGCGGGGCCCGAAGGCCGTGCGCAGGCCCACTTCGCCCGGGACGTTGTGTACCACACCCGCGATCACGAACCGGCCTTCGCCCAGGGCCAGCGTATCCCCCACGCGCGCGTCCAGCTGAATCAGGACCGCTTCGTCCACCAGCGCGTCGCGTTGCTCCCCCGATTGCAGCGCCGCCCAGCGGCCGGCAGGCCGGGTCTCGATCGCGCCGTAGAACGGGTAGCCACCCTGCACGGCGCGCGTCTCCACGAGGCGCGTCAGGCCCGTGCGGGGAATGAACGCCATCGAGGGGAAGCTCGTGACGCGGGCGGTGGGTACGTCCACGCGCGTGAGGGAATCGAGCAGCGTCTCGACGGGCGGCGCGAACCGCTGGCGGCTCGACAGCTCGAGGTCCGCGCCCAGCAGCGCCCGGGCCTGCGCCCGGATTCCGGCGGTGACGCCGACCCGGAAGGAGTTGATTGCGACCAGGGCGGCGACGCCGAGCGCGATCGCCGTCGCGGAGAAGGCAAGCCGGCGCCGGCTGAACCGGCTTTCCCGCCAGGCCATCGCGAGGCTGAAGCGCGGGCTCATCGCACGATCCGGCCGCCGGCGAGCCGTACCAGCCGATGCGCCCGGCCGGCGAGGTCGGGATCGTGGGTCACGAGCACCAGGGTCGACCGAGCCTCGCGATTCAATTCCCCGAGCAGGTCGATCACGACGGCGCCGGTCGCGGTGTCCAGGTTGCCGGTGGGCTCGTCGGCGAATAGGATCCGCGGCGCGTTGGCGAACGCCCGGGCGAGGGCCACGCGCTGCTGCTCGCCGCCCGAGAGCTGGACGGGGTAATGGTCCATCCGCTCCTCGAGCCCCACGCGCTCCAGCAGCCGGGCGGCGCGGGCGGCTGGAGTGCCGTTCGCCCCTCCCCCCCCCCGCGCGCCCTGCAATTCCAGCGGCACAAGGACATTTTCCAGGGCGGTGAGCGTCGGGATGAGCTGGAACGTCTGGAACACGAAACCCACGCGCTCGGCGCGCAGCCGCGCGCGCGCGTCCTCGGTGAGCCCGTTTAGGTCCACCCCGTCCAGCTGGACGGCGCCGGCGGTGGGCCGATCGAGCCCGGCAAGGAGGCTCAGGAGCGTGGTCTTGCCGCTGCCCGACGGGCCGACCACGGCGACGAACCCGCCGGCCTCGACGTCCAAGTCCACGTCGCGCAGCACGGTGAGCGGCCGGCCGCCGCTGAGATAGGTTTTCTCGAGTCCGCGAGCCACGATCATCATGACGCGAAAGATACTCACGACCGGCTGGACGGCGGTGCTGTGCGCCTGCGCGCCCCAAGGCGATCGGCAGTCGCCCGCGCGAACCGGCGGCGCGCCGGCGGTGGAGGCGTCGGCGACCGATACGACGCCGGCGGTGGTGTTCCTCGGGACCAGTCTGACGGCCGGACTCGGCCTCGATCCGGCGGAAGCCTATCCCGCCCTGATTCAACGGAAGCTGGACTCCGCGGGGATCCGCCTCCGGGTGGTCAACGCCGGGCTCAGCGGCGAGACGGCCGCGGGCGGCCTGCGGCGGCTCGACCGGCTACTCGACCTTCCGGTGCGCGTCGTGGTGATCGAGCTGGGGGCGAACGACGCGCTTCGGGGCCAGGACCTCGGCGCCACCCGGCGCACGTTGCAGGAAATCATCACGCGGGCGCGGGCGCGCCGTCCCGACGCGCACCTCGTGCTCGCCGGGATGGAAGCGCCGCCCAATCTCGGGGCCGCCTACACCCGGGAGTTCCGCGAGCTGTTTCGCGGGCTAGCGCGGGCGAACGGCGTGTCGCTCATCCCCGTCCTGCTGGAGGGCGTGGCAGGCGTGCCCGAGTTGAATCAGGAGGACGGGATCCATCCGACGGCGGAGGGGCACCGCCGGATGGCGGACAACGTGTGGCAGGTGCTGCAGCCGATCGTGCGGCCGCGGTGAGGTCAGGGCCGGCCCGTCACCTTCCGCCAGAGCCACTGCAACGGATCGTAATGCCGGTCCGCCACACGCTCCTTCAGCGGGATGATGGCATTGTCGGTGATCGTGATCGACTCGGGACACACCTCGGTGCAGCACTTGGTGATGTTGCAATACCCGATCCCGCCCTCGCGGCGCAGGTGTTCGGACCGGTCCGCCTCGTCGAGCGGGTGCATCTCGTACACCGCCGCGCGCACGAGCATGGCGGGCCCCATGAACTCGGCGTGCTTGTCGTGCGCCCGGAGCACGTGGCACACGTCCTGGCACAGGAAGCACTCGATGCACTTACGGAACTCCTGGGGGCGCTCGACTTCATACTGGAACATCCGCCACGTGCCGTCGGGGAAGTCCGGCGCCCGCGGCTGGAAGGCGGGGATGCGCTTGCTCACCTCGTAATTCCACGACACGTCGGCCACGAGGTCCTTCACGACCGGAAACGCCTTCATCGGCGTGACCGTGATCGGCTCATCCGCCGGGTAATCCGACAGCCGGGTCATGCACATCAGTCTGGGGCGCCCGTTGATCTCCGCGGAGCAGGAGCCGCACTTGCCCGCCTTGCAGTTCCACCGCACCGCGAGGTCGGGGGCCTGCTCGGCCTGGATAAGATGGACGGCGTCCAGCACCACCATCCCCTCGCCGGCGGCGACGGTGTACTCCCGGAGCTCGCCCTGGCTCTTGGTACCGCGAAACAGTCGTAGGCGGCGCTGTCCGGCCACGCTCACGCCCCTTCCTTAATGAGGTGCAGCAGCTCGGCGGGAATCTCCGGCTGAGACTCCCGGCGGACCGCCATCCGGTCCCCGTCCGGCCAGACCACGATCTGCTGGCGCGCCTGGCGCTCGTCGGAGTCGGGGTAATCGGTGCGGGTGTGCCCGCCCCGGCTCTCGGTGCGCTCAAGCGCGGCCCGGGCCGTGGCCTCGGAGACGAGGAGCAGCGACCGCAGGTCGAGCGCGGTGTGCCACCCCGGATTGAACTCTCGGCTGCCCGTGACGCCCACGCGCGCGGCCCGCGCCGTGAGGCGCTCCAGCTCGGCGAGGGCCGTTGCGAGCCCCGCGCGGTCGCGGGCGATGCCGGCATGCGCCTGCATCACCGCCTGGAGCGCCGCCTGGACGGCGAAGGGGTTCTCGCCATGGCTCCGCTCGAAGGGCGCGAGGGCCTCCCGCACGGCGGCGTCGATCTCAGCGTCGGCGACGCGAAGGGGGGGGGGCGCGGCGTTCGTCCGGGCGAAGTCCGCGGCGTGGAGCCCGGCCCGGCGGCCGAACACCAGCAGATCGCTCAGCGAATTGCCGCCCAGCCGGTTGGCGCCGTGCATCCCGCCGGCCACCTCCCCGGCGGCGAACAACCCCGGCACTGTGGACGCCTGGGTCTCGGCGTCCACTTTGACCCCTCCCATCATGTAATGCGTCGTCGGGCCGATCTCCATCGGCTCCCGCGTGATGTCGACGCCCGCCAGCTCCTTGAACTGATGGTACATGCTCGGGAGCTTGCGCTTGATGTAGTCGGGGTCGCGCTTCGTGGCGATGTCGAGAAACACGCCGCCGTGCGGACTGCCCCGCCCGTCGGCGATCTCCTGGGTGATCGCCTTGGCCACGACGTCGCGGGTCAACAGCTCGGGCGGCCGGCGATTCTGCTTCCGGTCTCCGCTCACCCAGGCGTCGGCCTCCGCTTCGGTCACGGCGAAATCGCCCTTGGACATCTCGGGGACGTAGTCGAACATGAACCGCGCGCCCCGTGCGTTGCGCAGCACGCCCCCTTCCCCACGCACCCCTTCGGTCACCAGGATCCCCCGCACGCTCGGTGGCCACACCATGCCCGTGGGATGGAACTGCACGAACTCCATGTCGATCAGCTCGGCGCCCGTGTCGTAGGCCAGGGCGTGGCCGTCGCCGGTGTACTCCCAGGAATTGCTCGTGATCTGCCAGGCCTTGCCAATGCCGCCCGTCGCGAGCACCACCGCGGCCGCGTGGAACAGCACGAACCGGCCCGTATCACGGAAGTAGCCCAGCGCGCCGGCCACCCGGCCGCCCGCAACCGGCAGGCGGATGATGGTGCATTCCATGTGGACGTTGATGCCGCTGTGGACGCCTTTGTCCTGGAGCACGCGGATCATCTCGAGACCGGTGCGGTCGCCGACGTGCGCCAGCCGGCCGTGCGTATGGCCGCCGAACGGCCGCTGGTTGATGCGCCCGTCGTCGGTGCGGTCGAACAGCGCGCCCCAAGCCTCGAGCTCGCGGATCCGGTCGGGCGATTCCTGCGCGTGGAGCTGCGCCATGCGCCAGTTGTTGTGCATCTTGCCGCCGCGCATCGTGTCGCGGAAATGGATCCGCCAGTTGTCCTCCGGCACGACCGTGCCGAGCGCGGCGGCGGCCCCGCCTTCCGCCATGACCGTATGCGCCTTGCCGAGCAGGGACTTGCAGATCAGCCCGACCGTCGCGCCGCGGGCCGCGGCTTCGATCGCCGCGCGCAGGCCGGCGCCCCCGGCGCCGATGACGAGGACGTCGTAGCGGTGCGTCTGGATGTCGGCCACTAGAAGATCCGGACGTCGCTGATCGTGCCCATCGCGCACAGCCGGATGTACACGTCGGTGAGGGCCACGGAGAACAGCGAGCACCAGGCCCAGAGCATGTGCCGGCGATTGAGGGTGCTGACGCCGCGCCACAGCCGATAGCGCGCCCGGCCGCCGCGCGCGCACGAATAGCAGTCGACTCCGCCTCCGACCAGGTGGCGCAGCGAGTGACAGCCGAACGTGTAACCGGCCAGGAGCACCACGTTCACCGCCATCACGAGCGTTCCCACCCCCACACCGAACTGCTTGGAGCCGGGCAGCAGCTCGCCGCTCGGCGGCACGCCCGCCACCGGCCACCGCGTGGCCAGGAAGACGTCGTAGGAGAGAATGAAGATGAACACCACCGCCGCGTACAGGAAAAAGCGGTGCAGGTTCTGCAGGATGAAGGGGAACTTGGTCTCCCCCCCGTACCCGTGGCGCGGCTCCCCGACCGCGCAGCCCGCGGGGTCGAGGAAGAACGCGCGGTAGTAGGCCTTACGGTAGTAGTAGCAGGTCAGGCGGAAGCCGAGCGGGAACACAAGAATAAGGAAGGCGGGAGACAGCGGCCACCATGACGGCTGGAGCAGCGGTGAGTAGAAGGGTGATAGGTACGGTCCCCACTCGTAGTGCGCGCCGGTCCAGGCCGTCCAGGTGGCGTAGACGCCGAAGCCGCCGAGCACCAGGGCGGTCAGCACCGGCGCCACCCACCAGGCGTCCCGCCGCAGGGTGGCACCGAGCCCGCGCTCCTGCAGGTCGCGTGTCGAGATGGTCGTCATTTACAGGCTCACCGCGTTCATTGTTTCCCGCACCGACTCCGCCGATTTGTGCAACGCCGCGCGCTCTTCCGCCGTGAGCTGCACGTCGAGGATCTGCAGCAGCCCCCCGGCTCCGAGTTTGCACGGGACGCCGACGTACAGCCCCTTGAGCCCGTACTCGCCTTCCAGCCAGGCGGCGCACGGCAGCACCCGCTTCCGATCCAGCGCGATCGCTTCGACCATCTGGGCGGTGGCCGCCGACGGCGCGTAGTAGGCCGAGCCCGTTTTCAGGTGCTTCACGATCTCGGCTCCCCCGTCCCGGGTGCGCTGCACGATGGCGTCGAGCCTCGGGCGGTCCAAGAGCTGGGTGACCGGAACGCCGGAGACGGTCGTGTACGACACGAGCGGGACCATGGTGTCCCCGTGACCGCCCAATACCATCGCCTGGATGTCGGCCACGGAGACGTCGAGCGCTTCCGCCAGGAAGGTGCGGTAGCGGGCTGTATCGAGCACGCCGGCCATCCCGAGGACCCGCTCCCGCGGGAACCCGGTCACCGCTTTCGCGACGTAGCACATGACGTCCAGCGGATTCGACACGACGATGACGATGGCGCGGGGGGAGGACCGCTTCACCTCGAGGGCGACGGCCTTGACGATGTCGGTGTTGGTGCGCACGAGATCGTCGCGGCTCATCCCAGGCTTGCGGGCGATGCCGGCCGTGATGACGACGAGATCGCTGTCCGCCGCGGGTCCGTAGTTCGTCGCGCCCACGATCCGGGTGTCGAAGCCCTCGATGGGACCGGCCTGCCACTGGTCGAGGGCCTTGCCCTGCGGCAGGCCAGCCACGACGTCCACCAGGACGATCGTGCGCGCCAGGTGCTTCTCTGCCAGGCGCTGCGCCGTCGTCGCCCCCACGTTCCCCGCCCCGACCACCGTGATCTTGTCGAGCATCCCCCCCCCCCGTTTCGTCAGCCGCCGCGCGTGTGCATCTCCCGCCTCGGGTCTGCCCGCAGGGCTTCGACCGGAAACAGGGCGCTCCGGCCGGCCACGGACAGCCGCTGTTCCGCGCCTCGGTCGGCCCGCGCCCGCCAGGTGTCGGTGATGATCGCCGCGAGCTCCGCATCGGTCGCGCCGGCGCGCAGCGGCTCCCGCAAATCGACTCCGCGCTCGGCGTACAGGCAAAGGAACCAGGTCCCGTCCGCCGTCAACCGGCTCCGGTCGCACGTCCGGCAGAACGGCGCCGTGGTGGACGCGATGACCCCAAACGTCGTGCCATCGGGCAGGCGGAAGCCCTCCGCCGGCGCTGCCGCCGCTCCCGCCCCCTGCACCCGGGGAGTGATCGGCTCGATCGGTCCGTAGCGCCGCCCCAGCCGCTCCAGAATCTCGTGGCGGGAGACCACCTGGTCCCGCGACCACTGCGTGGCGCCGCCCACGTCCATGTATTCGATGAAGCGGAGCTCCGCCTGCTGCGCCCGGGCGAACTCGACCAGCGCCTCGAGCTCGCCGTCGTTGAACCCACGGATCACGACCGCATTCAGCTTGAGTTGTCCCCTCGCGAACCCGGCCGCGCGGGCGGCGGCGATCCCGGCCAACACGTCCGCGTGGCGCGCGCTCCTGGCGAACGCGAGCATGCGCTCCGGCCGGAGCGTGTCGAGGCTCACCGTGACGCGTCCGAGCCCGGCACGGCGCAAGGCGGCGGCTTGAGCGGCGAGCAGGATTCCGTTCGTGGTCAGGGCGAGGTCGGCGAGCCGCGTGTCCCGGCGCAGCAGAGCCACGAGGGTGGCGAGGTCGTGCCGCAGCAACGGCTCGCCGCCGGTCAGGCGGACCTTGTGCACGCCCAGCCCGGCGAACACGCCGGCCAGGCGGGCGATCTCCTCGAACCTGAGGATCGAGGCCCGGGGCAGCCAAACGTAGTGCTCCTCGGGCATGCAGTAGCCGCAGCGCATGTTGCAGCGGTCGGTGACGGAGAGCCGGAGACTGCCGAGCGGTCGGCCCAGGACGTCGAGTAGGGTGGTCATTCGGGCCCCGCCACCGCCGGCCGGCCGTGCGGATCCACCCAGAGCGCCGAGCCGTCGGCGCGGAGCTCCTTCTTCCAGATGGGCAGGCGGCGCTTCACTTCCTCGATGACGTAGCGGCAGGCCTCGAACGCCGCCGCGCGGTGCGGCGCCGCGGCGGCGATCACGATACTGGCCTCCTCGGCGGGAACGAGGCCGAGCCGGTGCCGGACGGCGATGCCGGCCTGCGGCCAGCGCTGCCGCGTTTCGCTGACGATGCGGTCGAACTCCGCCTCGGCCATCGCCTCGTACCCGCTGTACTCGATCCCCGTGACGCCCCCGTCCTCCGGCGCGTCCCGCACGGTCCCGAGGAACACGCACGTTCCCCCGCGCTCGGGGGCGGCGACTTCCGCGAGCAAGGCGGGAAGGGAGATCGGAGAACGAGTCAGATGGGACACGGTTGGCCCTAATGGTTCCGCTTTGCGCGTTGCGCGTTGCGCATGCGGTTCAGCCCCCCGCAATCGGGGGCAGGAAGGCCACTTCGTCGCCATCCCGCACCGGCGCGTCCCACCGCGCATGTCGCAGATTCACGGCGGCGAGGGGACGATCGGGGAGGACCTCGGCGCCCGGCAGCTCGGCCCGCACCCGGCGCACCACGTCCTCCACCGTCGCGGGCAGCGGGAGCGCCAGCGCCGCTTCGTCCCGCCCGACCAGCTCGGCGTAGCGAGCGAAGAACCGCACGCGCACGTGGCCCGATGCCATGGGACGAAAGATACGGGTGCTCAGCGCCCGGTGGTACCGGTGGCCAGGCCCCGCCAGATGCGCGCCGCTTTCGGTGTCGGCGTCCCTGCCGGCGCGAGCGACCAGCTCGTCACGGTGCGCTCACGGACCTGGGTCGCAAGCGTCACGGTCCGTCCGCCCCGGCGCACGACCAGGGCGAGCGGGGCGCCGGCCTCGCGGATCACGTTGAAGAACACGGTATAGACGTGGCACGCCGGGCCACCGAACAACCGGTTCTGGGTCGCGAAGATCCGCTCGACGCTCGCCCCCGGGGACCGCGCGACCGGCGCGGTGTACGTGTCGGCGGGCCAGACGGCCACGCGCACCCATTTCGCGTCCACAGTGAGCGAGTCGAGGCTGAACGCGCCCACGAACGTCATCGCATCGGCCAGCTCGCGGTAGGTGGCGGCGGTGTAGGGTCCGGCCCCCGAGCCCGTGAGGGCGGTGGCGATCCGCCATCCGGTGGGGAGGACGAAGCGCACCTCCGCAGGACGGTCGAGCCGGCCCTCCTCGAACAGAAACAGGTTGGTCCCGAGAAACACTCCGAAGTCGTCGCGCACGCGCGCCAAAGCGAGAGATCGATCGTGTCGGCCCAGAAATCGAACTCGACGGAGACGCGAGCGGTCCGGCCCGCGGCGACGCGCCAGGTATCTTTGTCGAGCCGGTCCCAAAACACCGGCTGCCCGGCCGCAGCGCGCGCACCGAACTGCCGCACGGAGCGCGCATAATTCTGGCTTTCGTACGCGCACGGAGTCCAGGTCGGGCGAAAGATAGATAAAGCACGACGGCCCCGGCGTTTCCGTCGGGGCCGTCGCCAAGTCTCACCCGGGCAGGAGGTTAGGCAGTCACCCGACCACTTTGCTCCGCCACCATCGCGCGCAACTCCTTGCTGGGCTTGAACACCGGCACCGGACGCGCCGCGACTTCCACTGGATCCCCAGTGCGCGGATTCCGGGCCATGCGCGTCTTGCGCTGGCGAATCTTGAACGTCCCAAACCCGCGTATCTCAATGTTATGCTGCTCGGCGAGGGCCGCTTTGACGGCGTCGAGGAAGGAATCGACCACCCGGGCGCAGTCCTTTTTCGAAATCAGGGGACCAGCAGTGCGAGCGATTTGCGCCGTGACTTTTTCGACCAGGTCGGCCTTCGTCATCAGTCCCCCCAAGGGCCCAGGGATTCCCAAAGCCGGGGGGCATAATACGGGCTTACCTATTGACTGTCAAGAGCTTGCAGGAACTGTCGGAAGTGTCCCTGGGCGTCGTGTGGCCCGGGTGACGCCTCGGGATGGTATTGCACCGCGAAAATCGGGTACTCCCGGTGCCGGATACCTTCGACGGTGCCGTCATTGAGGTTAAGGTGGGTGACTTCAAGTGCCGTGCTACCTGGCACGCCACCGGTGTCACCGCGCACCGCGAACCCGTGGTTCTGCGACGTGATAAGTACTTGCCCCGTTGCGAGATCGCGCACCGGATGGTTGCCGCCCCGGTGTCCGTACGGAAGTTTCGCCGTCGCTCCGCCGAGCGCCAGACCCAAGAGCTGATGACCGAGACAGATTCCAAAAATTGGGAGCGAGCCGTCCGCCAGATCGCGGATCGTGTCGATCGCGTAACCCACGGCCGCGGGGTCCCCGGGTCCATTGGACAGAAACAAGCCGTCCGGCTTGAGCTCGCGAATCCGGCTGGCGGGCGTGCCCGCCGGCACGACGGTCACGCGGCAGTCGTTTTTGAGGAACAGCCGCAGGATGTTGCGCTTCATCCCGTAGTCGCAGGCCACGACGTGATAGGTGGCGTCGGCCGGGCCCTCGGTGTACTTGCGCGCGATCGTCGCTGCGCTCGCCAGGTCGAGACCGTCCATCGTTGGTGACGCGGCGAGGGCGCGCCGGACCTCCTCAGCGGGCGCCGCGCCCACGGCCAGGGCGCCGCGCATCGCGCCCTTCGATCGGATGTGTCGCGTGATCTGCCGCGTGTCCACGTCGGCGACGATCGGCACACGCGCCTCGGCGAGCCACTCGAGCAAGCTCCCGGTGGCCCGCCAGTTGGAGGCGTGGGTCGCGAGCTCGCGCACGACAACGCCTGCGACGCGCGGGCGATCCGACTCAACGTCCTCGGGGTTGATCCCGTAGTTGCCGATCATCGGCGCGGTCATCACCACCAGCTGACCGAGGTAGGACGGGTCGGTGAAGACCTCTTGGTAGCCCGACAGGTTGGTGGTGAAGACGACTTCGGCGTACGCGGGCTCGAATGGCAGGGGCGCGGTTCCGGCGAACCAGGCTCCGTCCTCCAGGAGCACGTAGGCCGGGCGCGGGTCAGCGATTGGGCGGCGGGGTCGAGGTCGGCGGGGGGG
>JBOHSA010000057.1:0-12329 GCA_050732995.1 Gemmatimonadales bacterium
GGTGGCGGGCCTGCTGTTCGCCGTGCATCCGGTTCACGTCGAAGCGGTGGCGAACGTCGTGGGCCGCAACGAGGCGATGGCCGCGCTCTTCACGCTGCTCGCGGTCTACGGCGCGGTGGTGCGACACAGCGTCGGATGGAGCGCCGCCGCGATGGCGGCCGGGATCCTGAGCAAGGAAAACGCGGCCGTGGCCCCCGGGCTCGTCGGGCTCGCGTGGGCCGTCGGGCTCGCGCCGCTGCCGTCCCGGCGCAAACTCGTGGCCTTCCTGACGAGCTGGGGCGTCCTCGCCGCAGGCTATGGGCTGCTCCGGTGGAGCGTGCTGCACGAATACGGCAACGGGCCTGCCCTGGCTCCGGTGTTCCTCGGAGAGGGACCGGCGACGATTCGGCTCACCGCCGTGGCGGCGCTGCCCGACGTCGCGCGGCTGCTCGTGTTCCCGCTGGACCTCACGGCGGACTACTCGCCCAACGAGCGGACGGCCGTGACGACGGTGTTGCACGGGCGGTTCGCCCTCGGGTTCACGTGCCTGGCTGTCTGGGCGGCGCTGTTCGTCGTCGCCTGGAGGCGCGGCCGGCGGCTCGAGGCCTTCGGGCTCGGCTGGATCGGGATCGCCTATCTGCCGGTGGCCAACCTGCTGTTCCCCCACGCGGTCCTCGTCGCGGAACGCCTGCTCTACCTGCCGTCGGCGGGGCTCGCCCTGGCGGCCGGCGCCGGGCTCGGGCGGCTGCCACCGCGTCGGGTGGCGCTCTTCGCAGCGCTCCTCGTGCTCGCGGGCGGTGTGCGCAGCGCCCTGCGGGTGCCCGTCTGGCGCAACAACGCCACTGCCGCGCTGAGTCTGGTCGCGGATGCGCCCGACTCCTACCGCACGTGGGACTACGCGGGGTGGGAGCTCCTCTGGCGTGGCAACAGCGGCAGGGCGCTGGAGTCGTTCCGCCGGGCGGGCGAGATCTACTCGCGCGACGCCCGGGTCTGGCTCGCGGCCGCCCACATGGCCCTCGTTCTGGGCCGGCCGGCGCTCGCCGACTCGCTGCTCGATCGCGCGAACGCGGCGTGCGACCGCTGTGTCCGGGCGTACCGCGACCAGGCCGGCGCCGCGCGGCTCCGGGGCGACGGCGCGGCCGCCGACACCCTGCTCGCGCGTGCCGCCCGGCTCCGGTCGCCATGATCCCGTGGGAGACGGCCTCGCCGCGGCGCATCTACCTGGCGGTGGCGGCGGCCGCCGTGGTGGTCTACCTCGGCGCGCTGGCGAACCGCTTCGCCATGGACGATCTCTACATCGTCCTGTACAACGACCTCGTCCACCACCCCTCCGGAGTGTGGCGCGCCTTCGCGGAGCCCTACTGGCCCGCTCAGTTCGGCGGCCAGATGTACCGGCCGCTCACGGTCGCCACGTTTGCCGTGGACTGGAGCCTCGGGTCGGTGTGGTGGTTCCACGCGGCGAACCTCCTCGGGCACGCCGGGGCGAGCATCGCCGTGGCCGCGCTGGCCCGGTGCTGGGCGGGCCCGGCGGCGGCCGTGGTCGCCGGCGTGGTGTTCGCCTGGCATCCCGTCCACGTGGAGGCGGTGGCGAACGTCGTCGGGCGCGGCGAGCTCCTGGCCGCCCTGTTCACGGGCCTCGCCGTCTACGCGGCGCTGGTGCGTCACAGCCCCGGGTGGAGCACCGCGGCGCTCGTGGCCGGCCTCCTGAGCAAGGAAAACGCCGCCGTGGCACCTGGCTTGATCGTCTGGGGATGGCTGCTGGGCATCGACCGCCCCACGCGCCGCAAGGCGGCCGTATTTGTCGCGAGCTGGGCGGCGATCGCGGTCGCCTACCTCGCCGTGCGCACCACCGTGCTCGCCCCCTACGAGCAGTATCACGCCCTCGCACCGGTGTTCGTGGGCGCCGGGCCGGGACCGGTGCGCCTGACTGCCGTGGCCGCGCTCGCGGATGTGAGCCGGCTGCTCGTCTTCCCGCTGCATCTCCGGGCCGACTACTCCCCGGCCGAGCGGACGCTGGTCACGTCGCCGCTCGACGGGCGGCTCCTGCTCGGGGTGGCGTGTCTTGTGACGTGGGGCGCGCTGCTCGGGCTCGCCTGGCGCCGCCAACGGCGGGTGGAAGCGTTCGGCCTGGGGTGGATCGCCATCGCGTTTCTGCCCGTGGCGAACCTGCTCTTCCCGATCGGGGTCCTGACGGCCGAACGCACGCTGTACCTGCCATCGGCGGGGCTTGCCCTCGCGGTCGGCGCGTTGCTCGCTCCCGCGATGCGCGGCCGCCGGGCGGTCCTGATCGCGGGCGTCGTCTTGGTGGTCGCGGGCGCCCGCACGGCTCTGCGCGCGCCGGTCTGGAAAGACGACGCCCGGCTCGCCCTGAGCATGTTGGAGGACTCGCCGCGCTCCTACCGGGGATTGTCGCACGCGGGGGCCCTGTACCTGGTGCGGCGCCAGCCGGCCAAAGCGCTGGCCGCGTACCGGGAAGCCGCCAAGGTGTTTGACCGGGACCCGCAGTACTTCTACTCGGCGGCGGATGCCGCCTTCCAGCTGGGCCAGCCGCAGGTGGCGGACTCGCTGCTGGCCCACGCCGACCGGCTGTGCCACCCGTGCCTGTTTCATTATTACTTCCAGGCGGCGGCCGCCCGGTCGCGCGGTGACAGCGCCGTCGCCGAGTCGCTCCTGGTCCGGGCACGGCGCTGGGAGCGCCCGTGACGCCGTCCGCCAAAGCCTCGGCGCTCGTCTTCGCGACCGCCGTGGCGCTGTATGTGCCTACCGCGCGGTATGGGTTCGTGCAGGACGACCGCGGGATCGTGGAGCTGAACCCCGCGGCGCATTCGGTCGGCGCCGCCCTCCGCGCCTTCGACCAGGCGTGGTGGCCGCCACCGTCCCGCGCCGGCCTCTATCGGCCGCTGGCGGTGGTGAGCCTGGCGGTCGATTGGACCATCAGCGGCGGCCGCCCCGGGCGGCTCCACCTGATGAACGCCCTCTGGCACGGCGTGGCCGCGGTGCTCGTCGTGCTGGTCTTCGCCCGGTGGCTGCCGCTGGCCGGCGCCGCCCTGGCCGGCTTCGTGTTCGCCGTGCATCCCGTCCACGTCGAAGCGGTCGCGACCCTGGTGTCCCGGACCGAACTCCTGGCGACGACCGGGATGCTCGCGGGCGTGCTCGCGGCCCGACGCGGCTGGTGGGCCGCCAGCGTGGCCTGCGCCGCGGCGGCGATGCTCGGCAAGGAGCACGGGGTCGCGACCGGGGTGCTGATCCTGCTCGACGACTGGCTGCAGCCCGCCGGCTCCCGGCGCTATCCGAGCGTGTTTTACGCCGTCCTCGCCGCCATCACCGCCGCCTACCTCGCGGTCTGGTTCCACGTCGGCCGCGAAGCGACACTCGACGTGGCGCCGCCCTTCATCGGCGCGGGGACGGGCCAGCGGCTCGCCGTGGCCTTGCCGGCCACCTGGCGTGCCGCACTGCTCCTCGTCTGGCCGCTCGATCTGTCGGCGGACTACAACCCGCAAGTGATTCCGGTCCGGAGCGGCATGTCGCTCGGAGCCGTGGCCGGCGCGCTCGTCGTTCTTACCGTTCCGCTCCTCGGGTGGTGGAGTCGCCGCCGTGCGCCGGGGGTCGCGTTCGCGGTCGCGGCCGCGGTGTTGACGTACATGCCGACGTCGAACCTGCTGTTCCCCTCTGGCGTGGTGCTCACGGAACGCGGCCTGTACCTGGCCGTTGCGCTCGTCGCCGCCCTCGCCGGATATGGGTACGCCAGGGCGGCGGCGGCCAGGCGGAGGGGCCCCGCGTCGGTGGTGGCGCTCGCGGTATGCGCCCTGCTCGCCCTGCGCTCCCTACAGCGGCTGCCTTCCTGGCGCGACAACAAGACGTTTCTCCTGACCCTGCTGACCGAGCACCCCGAGTCCTATCGTGCGCACAAGTGGGCGGCGACGGTCCTGGCCGGCATGGGGGATACAACGGGCGCCCGCCGGGAATACGCGCGGGCGGATTCGATCTTCTCGGGCGACCCCTACCTCGACGCGAGCCGGGCCTATTTCCTGGTCTGGTCCGGCGATACGACCGGCGTGGCCGCGCTGGTCGAGCGGGCGCGGCGCTTCCTGCCGCAGCACCCGTTCGCGCTGCGGGCGCGGTTTCTGTTGCTCGCGCGGCGGGGGGATCGGGCGGGCGCGCGGGCGTTGGCCGACAGCGTCGGGCAGTGGTCCGACCTGGATACCGACTGGTATCGTCAAGAGATACAGCGGGTTAAGTGAGTCTTGCGACTCCCGGAACGACTTGCAAAACGCCCCGGTTTTTCGCGCCCGACGCAGCCGGTTTTAGCCGACTCGTATGGGGTAATCCGATTGCCCGATAACGAGTTATCTTCTTTTGGGCAGCAGGCGGCACGATGTTTGCTTGTGTCGTCTTCGGCATACTGTGTTTTGTTACTGCAGGAGCATTTTTTCACTCGGGAGGTAGATCAGATGAACCGCAAGGGTTTCACACTGATCGAACTTCTGATCGTGGTGGTCATCATCGGCATTCTTGCTGCCATCGCGATTCCGAAGTTCGCCAACACGAAGGAAAAGGCCTACATCGCCGCCATGAAGTCCGATCTTCGGAACCTGGTGACGGCCGAAGAGGCCTACTTCGCCGACTCGGTGAAGTACACGACCAACCTGGGTACCGCGTTCGCGCTGACGAGCGGCGTCCAGAGCCTCGTCATCGGCACGACCGCGGATGGTTGGACGGCGACGTTGGGTCACACGACCACGACCAAGACCTGCGGAATCTACGTGGGTTCGACTTCAGTCTCGCCTGCCAACAAAGAAGGCGAGCCGAAGTGCATCTGAGGCTTGTGGCCTGAGGTTGTCTGACGAGCGGCGGGGGCTTCCCCGCCGCTCTGTTTTCCTGCCTATTCCCCCCGCTCATGGCTTCGCGATCCTGGTTTCGGCCCAAGCCCGCGCTGCGCACGGAGCTGCTGTTCTATCTGTCGTTTCTGGCGGCGGCCGCCCTGCTCGTGGGTGTGGCGACGACGCTGGTCGCGACCGCCATCGCACCGGCGCGCACCTTCCCGGTCGTCGTGCTGTTGGTCGCCCTCGAGGTGGGGGTGTTCCTCGTGTACGGCCGCCATCTGGTGAACCGCCTGGTGCTGCGCCCCCTGGACCGTGTCGTGGCCGCGGCCGACGCCGTGGCGGAGGGCGACCTCGAGGCCCGCGCCCCCGACGCCGAGACCCGTGACTTTGCGACCCTCGCCGAGCGGCTCAACCGCATGACCGACCACCTGCTCGACGCCCAGAGCCAGCTCGTGCGGTCCGAGAAGCTGGCGAGCGTCGGACGCCTCGCCGCCGGCATCGCCCACGAGATTGGCAACCCGCTCGGCGCGATCGGGACCTATGTCGAAGTGCTGCGTCGCCGCGGCGGGGAGGACCCGGAGGTGCTCGCCGGCCTCGGGCGCGAGCTCGACCGCATCGACCGCATCGTGCGCAGCTTGCTCGACTACGCCCGGCCCCTTGACGAAGCGCTGCAGGCCGTGGACCTGGCCGCCGTCGTGGCGAGCGCGTTCGAGCTGCTCCGCTCGCAAGGAGCACTGAAATCCGTGCACCCCACGCTCGACCTGGCCCCGAACCTGCCCCCGATCCTGGGCCGGGCGCATCAGCTCGAGCAGACCCTGGTCAACCTGGTGCTCAACGCAGTCGACGCGGCGCAGGCCGTCCCCGGCATCGTCGTCGTGGGGGCGCGGCGGTGGACCTACGAGCCGGGCCACGCTCCACCCCCGCCCAAGCGGGAGAGCGACACGGGTCCGTTCTCCTTCCCCCGCACGCCCGAGCGGCGGCCCTCGCGGGTCGAGTTCTCCTCGGGCCAGCCGGGGGCCCTGGTCTTCGTAGCCGACTCGGGGCCCGGCGTGCCGCCCGAGGACCGCGCCAAGATCTTCGAGCCGTTCTTCACGACCAAAGCGCCCGGCACAGGCACGGGCTTGGGGCTTGCGATCGTGGCGCGGGCAGTGCACGAGATGGGCGGCGTCGTGTGGGTGGACACGGCGCGCGAGGGGGGGGCGGCGTTCAAAGTGTTTTTCCCGGCCGTGGAGTAGACCTGTCAACCAATGCGGAGTGCGGAATGCAGAATGCGGAATTGAAGGGCAAGGTTCGATCCCGAATGCCGAACCCCCGGCTCGACGGCGGGCCAATCCATTCCGCATTCCGCACTCCGCATTCCGCATTTGGCATCCCCGATCGGCTATGACCCGGGTGCTCGTAATAGACGATGAGCCGGGATTGCGCCAATCCCTGGGGCTGCTGCTCACCGGGGCGGGCTACGAGGTGGCGACCGAAAGCGACGGCCGGCGGGCGCTGGAGCGCGCCGTGGCCGAGCCGTTCGATCTGATCCTGTGCGACGTCCGGATGCCGGAGCTCGACGGCCTGAGCTTCCTGCGCGCCTACCGGGACCGCGGGGGTGCCGCGCTCGTGATCATGATGAGCGCCTATGGCGGCGAGGAGGCCGCGCTCGCCGCCATGAAGGAAGGCGCCTACGACTACCTCCCCAAGCCGTTCCGGCCGGACGAGGTGGTGCTGACGCTGCGCAAGGCCGAAGAGCGGGAGCGGCTGCGGCGCACCGTCGCCGGGCTCCGGGCCCAGCTCGCGGCCGGCCCGGCGGAGCGGGCCATCGTCGCCGACAGCCCGGCGATGCGCCAGGCGCTCGAGCTGGTGGCGCGCGTCGCCGAGCACAAGACCACCATTCTGATCACCGGCGAGAGCGGGACCGGCAAGGAGATCATCGCGCGCGCCATTCACCGCGCGAGCCCCAGAGTCGCCGAGGCGTTCGTCGCCATCAACTGCGCCGCCATCCCGGAGAGCCTGCTCGAGTCGGAGCTGTTCGGCCACGTGCGCGGGGCGTTCACCGGCGCCACGGCGGACAAGGCCGGGCTGTTCGAACAGGCGGGCGGCGGCACCCTGCTGCTCGACGAAATCGGCGAGCTGCCCGTCGGGCTCCAGGCGAAGCTCCTGCGGGTGCTGCAAGAAGGGGAGATCCGGCGCGTCGGGGACCAGAAGACGCGCCGGGTGGACGTGCGCGTGCTGGCGGCGACGGCGCGCGACCTGACCGTCGAGGCGACGGCGGGGCGGTTCCGCGAGGATCTGCTCTATCGGCTGAACGTGATCACGATCCACCTGCCGCCGCTGGCCGGGCGCCGCGCCGACATCGCGCCGCTGGCCCGCCACTTCGCGGCGCAGTACGCCCAGCGCCTGGCGCGGCCGCTCGCGCTCTCCGCCGAGGCGCTCGCCTGGCTGGAGGCGCAAGCCTGGCCGGGCAACGTGCGCGAGCTGGAGCATGCCATCGAACGGGCGGCGGTGCTGTCGGACAAAGAGATCCTTGAGCCGGCCGACTTCCGCAAAGTACCGCTCCCCGCTCCCCCCTCCCAAGAGGAGCAGGGAGCCGGCGGCGGGACCCTCCGTGAGGCCGTGGACACCGCCGAGCGGGCGGCGATCGCCGCCGCTCTGCGCGCCGCGGACGGCAACCGCCGGGACGCCGCCCGGCGCCTCGGCGTCAGCCTGCGGACGCTGTTCTATAAGATCGAGCGGTACGGTCTGGCTTGAAGCAGTGCAGTTTCTTGCATAACTGCAGCACCTTGCAGTACCACGAGCACGACCTCAGTTGTTCTAGTCGCTTGCAATACAAAGACTTATACCACGGCATGCTTCCTGTACTGGAATCAGGCAGGAAACGGAGGATTGGCCATGCGCAAGTCCGGATTCACCACGATCGAGATGATCATCGTGATCATCATCATCGGCATCGTGGCGGCGATCGGGTTCCCGCGGATGAAGGAGTCCGTGGAGAAGCAGAATCGGCGCGCGATGCGGGCGGCCCTGGTTGGCTACGTTGCCATAGCGCGGAGCGCCGCTGTGGCGCGGGGCTGTCGCTCTTCGGTGCACTTCGTGTCGGGCCCGAACAGCCGCGTCTGGGTGACGTCGTGTCTCACCACGAACCCCGCGGCGCGGGACACGCTCGTCGGCCCGAAGTGGACCGAGGACGAGTGGGAGCACCGCTTCCAGTCGGGCCGTGACTCGATCACCTACGATCCCCGCGGCCTGCGGCTGACCTTTACGCGCACCAAGATCACGATCAAGACCAAGGGCGACGTGGACAAGGATTCGGTGGTGGTCAACGAAGTCGGCAAGGTGGTGTTCCCATGACGACGCGCGGACGGCGGAACGAGCGGGGCTTCACGATCGTCGAGGTTCTGATCGCGATCATCGTGCTCACCGTGGGCCTGCTCGGCCTCATGGGCACGGCGGCCCTGGTGACGCGCATGGTCGCCCGCGGGCAACGGTCCGCGGTCGCGAGCATTCACGCGGCCGAGCGGTTCGAGCAGCTCCGGGCGACGGGCTGCAAAACCCGGACGGACGCCACGGAAACGTTCTACCGCGGCAGCACGGCGGTGGGGCGGAACGAGTGGGCGTGGACCACGGCGGGGACGGACATGTACCGGTTGACCGTGCGGACGACCTATATGACGACCCAGGGCCGGCAGCGAACCGAAACCATGGAGACCACGATCTCATGCGTGCGTTGAGCCGGAAGGGGTTCACCCTCGTCGAGATGCTGGTGGCGCTGGTCCTGCTCGGCATCGTCATGGCGGGCGTCTACCGGGTGCTGGTGAGCAACCAGCGCATGTACCACGCGCAGATCCAGCGGATCGATCTGCAGCAGAACATCCGGGCGGCGGCCAGCATCCTGCCCGCCGAGTTCCAGGAGCTGAACGCGAACGACGGGGACATCTACGCCATGTCCGCCACGACGATCGACCTGCGCGCGATGCGCCAGTTGGGCTTCATCTGCTCGGCGCCGGTGCTGCCGACGGCGGCCGGCCTCGCCACCTTCATGGTGCGCCAGAACCTGTTCTTCGGCGGCCGGGATTTCGACGCGGATCGGGACAGCCTGCTCCTGTACTACGAGGGGGACGAAACCTCGCGCGCGGACGATGGCTGGGTGGTCGCGGACCCGACGCTGATCACGAACGGCGTGTGCCCCACGCCGGGGGGCGGCGCGGCCTGGCAGGTCACGGCCCGGCTGATCTTTGCCGCGGGCCAGGTCGACGCCGGCGGCACCCAGCGCATCCCGGTCGGCTCCCCGGTCCGCGGGTTCGTGCCGGTGCGCTACGAGCTCTATCAGTCGGGGACCCGGTGGTACATCGGGTACGACGAGCTGAGCGACGCGGGCAGCGTGCAGCCGCTCATCGGTCCGGTATCGACGAACGGCTTGACGCTCGCGTACTACGACTCGACCGGAGTCGTCACCACGGACCGGACCCTCGTCCAGCTGATCGAGATCCGGTTGCGGGCGGAGACGGCCCAGCCGGTGCACAGCAGAGCCGGGGGCCTCATCACTCCGGTAGACAGCATCGCCACGCGGGTGGCGCTGCGGAACAACCGCCGCTGGTAGGCTGGCGGCCACCTCGTGAAGGAGCGATCGATGAAACGGATGGTGCGGAACGAGCGCGGCATGGCGCTCGCGGTGGCGATCATGGCGCTCGTCGTCGTGGGCGCGCTCGTGGCCGGGGCGCTGTACGTCGGCACCCAGGAGCAGCGCGTCGGCGAGAACCAGCGGCGTATCGGCCAATCCTTCGGCGTGGCCGAGGCGGCGCTGGTGGAGGAAGCCAACCCGGCCAACTGGAACAACGACGTGTACAACGTCATGCCGAATTATCCCATGGATACGGCGAAGCTCGCCTGGCCGACCTGGAAGACCGCCCCGGGCGGCACCGGCAAGTACGGCGGGTACATGGTGAAGATGAACGACAACCTGTACTTCATGGACATGACCGGGTCCGACCAGGTGTCGCGCTCGGGCGCCCTGCAGGACGGCGGCGCCCGCCAGCGACTCGGCATGATCCTGCGCATCCGGCCGCTCACCGTGCCCATGCAGGCCTCCCTGACGACCCAGGGCAACGTGAGCCTCGGCGGTCAAGCCGAGGTGGACGGGACCGACCAGAACCCAACGGGCTGGACCGACTGCGCCCCGCCGGACACGAACAAGGCGGGCATCCGCACCAGCTCGAGCGGCAATGTGACCACCAGCGGGTCAGCCACGATCAGCGGGGAGCCGCCCGTCGTCAAAGACCCCACCGTGGCCGACTCGACCTTCACCAAGTTCGGGGAGCTGCTGTGGAACGACCTCACGGCCATGGCCACGTGGAAAATCCCCGGTGGGACCTACAAGACGCAGCCGAGCTTTGTGGGCGGCGCGTGCAATAAGGCCGACCAGCTGAACTGGGGCGACGGGATCGACCGCCTCTCGGCGTGCGGCAACTACTTCCCGATCATTCACATCACCGGGTCCACCACCCTGAACGGCGTCCAGGGGCAGGGAATCCTTCTGGTGGATGGGGACCTGAACGTGGACGGGAGCTATGAGTTCTTCGGGATCACGATCATCCAAGGGGACATGAGAACGGCCGGCGGCGGCACGTCGGAAGCGCACTTCTGGGGCATGACCATGGCCCGGAACGCCGACCTGTCGGAGCAGAAGCTCAGCGGTAAGGCCACGCTGAACTACTCTAAGTGCGCGATTAACGAGGCGTTACAGAAGACCGGCAAGGTCGCCCAGATGCGATCCCGCGGGTGGGCGCACCTGTTCTAGGCCGGGACGATCTGCTGTAAGTGTTTGCTGAAAAGTAGCTTACGACTCGGCGGCGTCCCGGCGCCGCTCGAGTCGTGGGCGTGGGTCCAGGTCCTCTAAGTGGCCTAAGTCTAGGCCCTAAAAACAGTTGTTGGTTCGGCCTCAAGTAGGTTCGAGGCTTGACAGGATAAGGGGCGGGTCTTACTGTAGTTTGCCCTCGCCCTATCTTGTCTCTAACCCCTAGGCTTATGGCCCTATTCGGCTTGCTGGGCGGCAAAAAAACGACGGTCGGCCTCGATATCGGGTCGGGCATCATCAAGCTGGTCGTGGTGGACCACGGCCAAACCGAGCCCGAGCTGATCAAGGTCGCCACCACCGAAGTGGCCGCCGACGCCATCGTCGAAGGGGAGGTCATGGATCCCGGCATCGTGGCCGAGGCCATCCGGGGGCTGTTCTCCACGGCCGGCGTCAAGCAACGGGCCGTGGTCACGGCCGTGGGCGGCCGGGACGTGATCGTCAAGAAGATCCAGATGGACCGCATGAAAGAAGCCGACGCCCGGGAAGTGATCCGCTGGGAGGCCGAGCAGCACGTGCCGTTCGACATGGCCAACGTGGAGCTCGACTTCCAGATCCTCGACCCCGGCGCCGAGGGCCTCCAGATGAACGTGCTGCTGGTGGCGGCCAAACGGGAGCTGGTGGAAAACCGGGTCAGCTTGCTGGCTGAAGCGGGCCTGACTGCGGCAATCATCGACGTCGACGCCTTCGCCATCCACAACGCCTTCGAGCTGAACCACCCTGACGCGATGCAGGGGGTCGTGGGGCTGGTCAACATCGGGCACGAAGTGACCAACGTGAACATCCTCGAAGACGGCGTGCCGGTGTTGACGCGGGACCTCTCGGTCGGCACCCGCCGGTTCCGCGAAGACTTGCAACGCGAGAAGGGGCTGTCGGCCGAGGAGTCGGAGCGGGTGGTCACGGGGACGACGCAGAGCGCGGACCTCGGGGGCTACGTCGAAGCGCGCGGGGAAGAGATCGCGGTCGGGGTGGAGCGGGCGGCCGCCTTCCTCGCCACGGCGTCGCGCTCGGCCGGGGGGCTCGGGCGGGTCTACACGATCGGCGGGGGGGCGCGGGTCCCGGGGCTCAACGAGGCGCTGGCGACCCGCCTGCGCGTCCCGGTGGAGGTGGCCAATCCGGTGCAGCGGCTCCGGGTGCGCGACACGGTGTTCGAGACGGTGCCGGTGGACGAGGTGGCGCCGCTGCTGATGTTGTCGATCGGTCTGGCCCTGAGGCGTGCCGCATGATTGAAATCAACCTGCTGCCGGGGCAAAAGCGCAAAGCGCCGGGCGCGGGGTTCAAGCTCGCGCTGCCCGATTTCCGGGGCCTCCTGGCCAACATCCGGAATCCGTGGCTGATCGGCGCCGTGGTAGCGGGCGTCGTGTGCCTGGGCGGCTCGGCGGCGCTGTTCCTGCGCGACTCCACGCGCCTGGCGAGCCTCGAGAGCACGCTCGAGGAGAAGCGCGCCGAGAAGCGCCGGTTCGACGTGGTCATCGCCCAGAAGCGCAACGCCGAGAAAATCCGCGACTCGCTCGTGGCCGAGATCAACGTGATCCGCCGCATCGACACCGATCGCTACATCTGGCCCCACGTGCTCGATCAGATCACCAAAGCGCTGCCGCCCTACACCTGGCTGACCGATGTGTCGTCCACGGCGCCCATGGTGGCGCCGCCGGGCACGCCGCCGGGGGGGGGGGGGGGGGGGGGGGGCC
>JBOHSA010000058.1:0-13509 GCA_050732995.1 Gemmatimonadales bacterium
CCCCCCCCCCCCCCCCCCCCCCCCCCCCCCCCCCCCCCCCCCCCCCCCCCCCCCCCCCCCCCCCCCCCCCCCCCCCCCCCCCCCCCCCCCCCCCCCCCCCCCCCCCCCCCCCCCCCCCACGCCGGCGTGGCTGCAGGAGCTGCGTGCGGGCGCCATCGCCCGATTCGCCGAGCGGGGCTTCCCCACGACGCGCGAGGAGGAATGGCGCTTCACGAGCGTGGCGCTGATCGCCGAGACGGCGTTCACGTTGGCGCGCCGGGCCCCGAGCCTGGACGCGGCGGCGACGCGGCTCGGCGCGCTCAAGGGCCTCACTCACCTGCACTGCCTCGTCTTCGTGAACGGCTTCTTCGCCCCCGACCTGTCCGCGGTGGGCAGCCTCCCCCCGGGTGTGCGACTGGTCAGCCTGGGGGCGGCGCTGCGGAGCGATCTGGCGGAGACCGTGCTGCGGCCGCATCTGGGCCGCTACGCCGCGACCGACCGGAATCCCTTCGCCGCGCTGGCGACGGCGTTCGCGCGCGACGGGGCGCTCGTGTACGTGCCTCCGCGCGTGGCTGTGGACGAGCCGCTCCAGCTGCTCTACGTCTCCACCGCCGACGGGGAAGGACGCGCCGGGCCTCCCGTGTCGTATCCGCGCACCCTGGTGATCCTGGACCGCGAGGCGTGGGCGACCGTGGTGGAGACGTACCTGTCGACCGACACCGGTGTCCACTTCACCAACGCCGTCACCGAGCTGGTGGTGGGTGACGGAGCGCGCGCGGCGCACGTCCGGGTGCAGCGCGAGAGCGAGGCCGCCTTTCACGTCGCGACGAGCCAGTCGCACCAGGGGCGCGACAGCGTGCTGACGTCGACCTCCGTTGCGCTCGGCGCCGCGCTGGCGCGCCACGACATCACCGCCGTGCTCGGCGGGCCGGGCGGATCGCTGATCCTCAACGGGCTGTCGGTGCTCGAGGGAGGGCAGCACGCGGATCATCATACGACGATCGATCACGCCCAGCCGCACTGCGAGAGTCACGAGTTGTTCAACGGCATCATCGCCGACCGGGCCCGCGGCGTGTTCAACGGCCGCATCATCGTGCGGCCCGGCGCGCAGCGCACCGACTCCAAGCAGACGAACAACAACGTGCTCCTGTCCGACGAAGCGCGGGCCGACAGCCAGCCCCAGCTCGAGATCTACGCGGACGACGTGAAGTGCACGCATGGGGCGACCCTCGGACCGCTCGACCCGACCGCCCTGTTCTACCTGCGGAGCCGCGGGATGAGCGCGGAGACGGCCCGGGCGATGCTCACCTACGGCTTCGCGGCGGACGTCGTGTCCCGGGTGGACGTTGCGGAGGTCCGGGACCGGCTCGATCTGCTGGTCCGGGAGCGCCTGGCCGCGCATGCCTGACCTGAACGAGCTCTACCAGCAGACGATCATCGAGCATAATCGGTCGCCCAGAAACTTCCGGGTCGTGCCCGACGCGAACCGAACGGCCGAGGGCAACAACCCGTTGTGCGGCGACCGGATCACCCTGTACCTCAAGGTCGATGACGACGTCATCCAGGACGTGGGATTCCAGGGTCGCGGGTGCGCCATCTCACAGGCCTCAGCCTCGCTGATGACCGCCGCAGTGAAGGGCCGCACAACCACCGACGCGGAGCTCCTGTTCCGCGCTTTCCACGACATGGTGGCGGGCGGCACGGATGCCCCCGCCGATCCCCGGAGCCTGGGCAAGCTCGCGGCGTTCGCCGGCGTCCGGGCGTTTCCCGCCCGCGTGAAGTGCGCGAACCTCTCCTGGCACACGCTCCGCGCCGCGCTCGAGCGGCGCCCGGAGCCCGTCACCACGGAATCGCCCCGTGACTGACCGGCTGGACGCGGCCCGGCTGCGGCCGGACTTCCCGTTGCTCGCCGTCCCCGAAAACGGGCGCCGGCTCGTGTACCTGGACAACGCCGCGACGACGCAAAAGCCGCGCGCCGTGCTCGACGCGGTGCTCGCGTACTACCACACGACCAACGCCAACGTCCACCGCGGCGCCTACGAGCTGGCCGTCCGGGCCACGGAGGCCTACGAGGCGGCGCGGGCCAGCGTGGCACGGTTCGTCAACGCCTGGGCGGTGGAGAGCGTGGTGTTCACCCGCGGCACCACGGAGGCGATCAACCTCGTGGCTGGCGCCTACGGCCGCGCCAACGTGCGCCCCGGTGACACCGTCGTGGTGACGGCATTGGACCACCACTCGAACCTCGTCCCCTGGCAGCTCCTGTGCGGGGAAAAGGGCGCCACGCTCCGCATGGTCGAAATCACCGCGGATGGTCGGATCGACCTATCCGACTTCGGGGCGGCGCTCGAGCGGCGGCCGAAGATCGTCGCGTTCCCCTACGTCTCCAACGCGCTCGGCACGGTGAATCCCGCGGCGCAGCTCGCCAAGGTCGCCCACGCGGCGGGCGCGGTGGTCGTCGTGGACGGGGCGCAATCCACGCCGCATCTCAAGATGGACGTGCAGCAAGTCGACTGCGACTTCTACGCGCTCTCGGGCCACAAGATGCTCGGGCCCATGGGCAGCGGTGCGCTCGTGGCGAAGCCCGCCCTGCTCGAGGCCATGCCCCCTTACCATGGCGGCGGTGAGATGATCTCCCGGGTGTGGGACGACCACTCCACCTGGAACCAGATCCCCCACAAGTTCGAGGCCGGGACGCCCAACGTCGAAGCCGCGGTCGGGCTCGCGGCGGCGATCGACTATCTCGAGCGCATCGGGCTGGAGCGGATCGCCGCGCACGAGCAGGCGCTCGCCCAGGCGGCCATCGAGCGCCTCGGCCGAATCGACGGGGTGACGGTCTACGGCCCGCGCGACCATCGCGCCGGCGTCGTCTCGTTCAATTACGCGGACATTCACCCCCACGACCTCGCGACGATCCTGGACCAGCACGGCGTGTGCATCCGGGCCGGGCACCACTGCGCCCAACCGCTGATGCGGCGGTTGAACGTGACCGCTACCGCCCGGGCGTCGTTCTACCTGTACAACGACCTGGACGACGTCGATGCGCTCGTCACGGGGCTCGTCAAAGCGGGAACGATCTTCGGGCACGTACCGGCATAGGCTCGGCCACGGCCCGAGCTAAGCATCGCAACCACGTACCACCACATACCACGCAGCGAGGTAGCCCGATGCGCATCCGGCTCTCCACCCTCGCCGTTTTCACGACGCTTCTCACCTCCCCCCATCCGCTTTCTGCCCAGACCCGCCTCACCGTCGCGCGCCTCTATCGCTCGCCCAGCCTGAACGGCTCGGTGCCGGGCGGGATTCATTGGGCGCCCGACGGGCGGTCGGTGACGTTCCTGCGGGACACGGCGGGGGGGAACGTGCTCGACCTGTGGGCCTTCGACCTGGCCACAGGCCGCGCGACGATCCTGGTGCGCGCGGGGGAGCTCACCCAGGGCGCCCAACAGCAGTTCTCGGCCGAGGAGCTGGCGGCGCGCGAGCGCCAGCGCCAGACGGCGCTCGGCATCACGACCTACCTCCGCTCGGCGGCGGCGCAGCAGATCCTGTTTCCGCTCTCGGGCGACCTCTACGCCTTCGACCTCGCCACCGGCCGGGTCGCGCGGCTTACCCGCACGCCGGACGCCGAGCTCGACCCCAAGTGGAGTCCCGACGGGCGCCGGGTCGCGTTCGTGCGCAACGACGAGATCCACGTGCTCGAGACCGCCACCGGCCGCGAGACGCAGCTCACCACGGGCGCCACGGCCAAGATCAAGCACGGCGTGAGCGAGTTCATCGCCCAGGAAGAGATGGGCCGCCATACCGGGTACTGGTGGTCGCCCGACTCGAAGGCGATCGCGTTCCTCGAGATCGACAACACGCGTGTTCCGGTCTTCCGGATCCCGAACTACGTGTCCTGGGACCCGACGATCACGGAACAAGAGTACCCGCGCGCGGGCGATCCCAACACCGTGGTCCGGGTCGGCGTGGTGGGGCTCGGCGGCGAGACCCCCCGCTGGATGGACCTCGGGTCCAACACCGACATCTACATCCCGCGAGTCTCCTGGCTGCCCGACGGCCGGACCCTCGCGATCCAACGCCAGAACCGCGATCAGGACACGCTCCAGCTGTTTTTTCACGACGTCGCAACGGGTGCCGCGCGGCTGGTGCTCACCGAGACCGAGAGCACCTGGGTCAACCTGCACGACGACTTCGTGGTGCTGGACGGCGGGAACCGGTTTCTGTGGACATCGGAGCGTGACGGCTTCAACCAGATCTACCTGTACGAGGCATCCGGCCGTCTGGTGCGGCAGGTGACGCCCGCGGGCTGGGACGTGGATGAGATCGAGGCCGTGGACGAGCGACGCCGGCTGGTCTATTTCACCGGACGCGGTGCCGGCCCGCTCGAGCGGCATCTCTACGTCATCAGTCTGGACGGCCGTCGCCTGCGCCCGCTGACGACCGCCCCGGGCTGGCACACGGTGACCGTGGGGCCGAGCTACGACCACTTCATCGACACGCATTCCGACCACACGCGGCCGCCGTCGGCGGGCGTGTACCGCGTCGCGGGATCCCCCCCTTCCCCACGGATCGGCTGGATCGCCGAGAACGCCGTTCCCGAGCTGGAGCGCTACGGGCTGCGGCCCAAGGAATTTCTCACGATCCCGGCGACCGACGGCACCCCGCTGCACGCCCAGGCGGTCAAGCCCGCCGATTTCGACTCGACGCGGCGCTATCCCGTGCTGATCCACGTGTACGGTGGGCCGCAATCCCAGCTCGTCACGAACAGCTGGGGCGGCACGAACTACCTGTGGCACCAGCTGCTCGCCCAGCGGGGCATCGCGGTCGTGACGGTGGACAACCGCGGGACCACCGGGCGCGGGCGCGATTTCCGGCGAGCGATGTTCCGCCGCCTGGGCCAGGTCGAGATCGAGGATCAGGTCGCCGCGGCGCGCTGGCTCGCCCGCCAGCCGTGGGTCGACTCTACCAGGATCGGCATCTGGGGGTGGAGCTACGGCGGCTACGCGACCTTGATGAGCCTGATCTCCGGTGGCGGGATCTTCCGGATGGGGATCTCGGTCGCGCCCGTCACCGATTGGCGGGCCTACGACACGCACTATACCGAGCATTTCAACCGGCTGCCTAGGGACAACCAAGCGAATTACGATCGGGGCTCCGCCGTGAAACGGGCCGCGGAGCTGCAGGGGAGCCTGTTGCTGGTGCACGGCGACGCCGACGACAACGTGCACTACCAACAGACGGTGCAACTGGTGGAGGCGTTGCAGCGGGCCGGCAAGCAGTTCCGCTTCATGGTCTATCCGCAGAAGCTGCACGGGATCGCGGGCAACCAGATACGGACCCAATTGTACGCGATGTTCACGGCGTTCGTGGAGGAGCAGCTCCTGCGCTAGTTTCATCTGTTCTATGACCGACCCCGTTGTCGCTCTCGACCGCGTCACGAAGCGATTCGCCGGGCACGTCGCGGTGGACGCGCTGTCGCTTACGGTGCCGGGCGGCGTGATCTACGGTCTGCTGGGGCCGAACGGCGCCGGCAAGACGACGACGATCCGGATGATCATGGACATCTTCGCCCCCGACGAGGGGCGGGTGCGGCTGTTCGGGAGCACCGGGACGGGCCGCGACTACGCGGCCCGGATCGGGTTCCTGCCGGAGGAGCGCGGCCTCTATCCCAAAATGAAAGTGCTCGACGCCCTGACGTTCCTCGCGGAGGTGAAGGGGGTGGAGCGGCGCACGGCCCGGGCCAAGGCGCAGCAGTGGCTTGAGCGCCTCGGGCTCGGCGACTGGAAGCTGCGGAAGGTGTCTGATCTGTCGAAGGGGATGCAGCAGAAAGTGCAGTTCATCTCGACGGTGCTCCACGACCCCGACCTGCTCATCCTGGACGAACCGTTCTCCGGCCTCGACCCGGTGAACTCGCAGCTGTTGCGCGACACGGTGGTGGATCTGCGGCGGCGGGGCAAGACGATCGTGTTCTCCACGCACATCATGGAGCAGGCGGAAAAGATCTGCGACCACGTCTGCATCATCGCGCACGGCCGGAAGCTCGTGGACGGCCCGCTCACCGCAATGAAGCAGAGCCACGGCGGCCGGCACTTGCGGGTGGCGTTCGACGGCGACTCCGGCGCGGCGGTGCGGTTGTTCGGCGATCGGCGCCTGGTCGCCAGCGTGCAGGACTTCGGGCAATACGCCGAGGCCAAGCTGGCCGAAGGCGCCGACCCGCAAGTGATCCTGCGCGAGCTGGTCTCGTCGGGGGCGCGCGTCACCCGCTTCGAGCTGGCGGCCCCGTCGCTGCACCAGATCTTCGTGGATCTCGTCGGGCCCGACGCGGCCCGCGCCGACGCGCGGCCCGAAGGGGGGGGGCAGGCGGCGCGTGCGTAAGGTCCTGGCCGTGGTCCGGCGGGAATTCATCGAGCGGGTCCGCACCAAGTGGTTCTGGATCGGCACTTTCCTCGGCCCCCTGCTCCTGGCCGGCGTCATCGGCCTGCAGATCTTTCTCGCCACCCGGAGCGGTGGGCAGCGGCACGTAGCGGTCGTGGACCGGACGTCGACGGGGTTCGGAGCCCGGGCGGCCGGCGAGCTGGGTCAAGCCATCCCGCGCTTTCAGTTCGTGACCGTGACCGCCGCTCGCGGCACGGACGATTCCCTGACCCGGGCGGTCGTGGCCAAAGAGCTGGACGGATTCCTGATCCTGAGCGACAGCACGCTGGAGCGCGGGGCCGCGGAGTACCGAGGGGCCAATGCGTCCTCCCTGACCGACATGGAGACGATCCAACGCGCCTTGGAGCGCGTGGTATCCACCGCCCGGCTGGAACGCTCGGGGATCGACCCGCGGGTGGTCCGGGCAGCCGAGATTCGCGTGAATCTCGCCACGCTGAAGATCAGCGGATCGAAGCTCACGAGCGAAACCGGAGCGCAGGCGTTCGGGCTCGCGTTCGGCATGGCCATCGTGCTCTACATGGCCATCCTGATCTACGGGATCCAGGTCATGAGCTCCGTGCTCGAGGAGAAGACCACCAAGATCGTCGAGGTGCTCGTGTCCTCGCTCCGGCCGTTCGAGTTGATGCTCGGGAAAGTGGTGGGGGCCGGTGGCGTCGGGCTCGTGCAGTTGGGCGTGTGGGCGGCGTCGTTCCTCCTGCTCACGCTCAACCAACAGCGCTTCGCGGCGCTGCTCGGAAGCAGCGGTGGGGGAGGGGCCGGCGCCGCGGGCTTAAGGCTCCCCCAGGTCCCCGCGACGACGCTCCTGGTGTTCCTGACGTACTTCCTGCTCGGCTATTTCCTCTACGCGGCGATTTTTGCGGCCGTGGGGGCGATGTCCAACAGCGAGCAGGAGGCCCGCCAGGTGCAGGCGCCGGTGACCTTCCTGCTCGTCGTCCCGTACGTGTCGTTCTTCGGTATTCTGAACGACCCGCACGGCGGCATCGCGATGTGGATGAGCCTGATCCCCGTCTTCTCTCCGATCGCGGCCCCGGTCCGCTGGGCCGCCTCACCGATCCCCCTCCCCCAGCTCGCGGCGTCACTGGCGATCCTGCTCGTGACCGTGATCGGCGTGACGTGGGTGGCGGCGCGGATCTATCGGGTGGGGATCCTGATGACGGGGAAGCGGCCGAATCTCAAG
Organism: Gemmatimonadales bacterium; assembly: GCA_050732995.1. Lineage (GTDB taxonomy): Bacteria > Gemmatimonadota > Gemmatimonadetes > Gemmatimonadales > GWC2-71-9 > JBOHSA01. The sequence continues at coordinate 7,589 of JBOHSA010000058.1, forward strand.
GAACTGGTGAGGTGGGTCAGAGCAGCCTAGGCCAGACGGATAGACGGCGAGCGGTCATTGGGAAGTAGTGCGTAGGCGGGGTACGGCGCGCATGGAAACGGTGCCATGCCCCGTTTGGCGTGCGGTATGATGGCGCATGCCCCCCTTTCGCAACCTCAAGGCGTGGGAACACGCGCAGCGGCTGGCTGTCGAGTGCGTTAGAGCCGCGCACCGGTTCCCGGATATCGAGCAGCAGGGGTTGGCTGACCAGCTTCGACGGGCTGCCTACAGCGTCCCCTTGAACATCGCCGAAGGCAGCGCCAAACGGGGAAGCCGGGAATACAGGCGATACCTGGATACGGCTTGCGGCTCACTCGCCGAAGTAGAGACCATTCTCGGCATGGCTCGAGCGCTTGGGTATCTCGAAGCCGCTGAGTTCGGCCGGCTGGAAGCAGTGGCGACCGAAACGAGCAAGACGCTGTACGGGTTCCTACGGAAGATCACGGACAGCGCTTCGAAGCAACCTCGCCCCTGACTCCTGGCCGCCGCTCGCCGTCTCTCCGTCTGACCGTCTAGTGTTCCGTTTTGGAAGTCATGTTAACGTGGGACCGCTGTAGCGACGATCTGGTCGGCGGTCTTGGTCCAGATGAACGGGACCGGGTGTTCGTTCCACCGATCGATGTACGCCTGGATGTGCCGGACGAGCCGGCGCACGGTATCGAAGGAGCCGCGCCGGATCGATTGGCGCGTGAGCACGCCGAACCACGCCTCGATCATGTGCAGCCACGAAGCGCCGGTGGGGGTGAAGTGGAAGTGCACGCGCGGGTGTGCTGCCAGCCAGGCCTGGACCTCCAGTGTCTTGTGCGTGGACGAGTTGTCGAGAATCACATGCAGCTCGCGCCGATACCGCCGCGCGACCTTGTGGAGGAAGGCCAGGAAATCCGGGCTCGCATGCTGCGGCCGACATTCGCCGAGCACCTTCCCCTGCGCCACGTCCAGCGCGGCAAACAAGCTCGTGATCCCGGTGCGGCGGTAGTCATGGGTCTGGCGCGCGGGCAGGCCGGGCCGCAGCGGCAGCTCGGGCTGCGTGCGGCTCAGGGCCTGGATCTGCGTCTTCTCATCCACGCAGAGCACCGCCGCCTGAGCCGGGGGGGCGAGATACAGCCCCACGATGTCGCGGATCTTCTCTTCAGCGGCCGGGTCGGTGGTCCGCTTGAAGGTCGTCACGCGGTGGGGCTGCAAGCCGTGGGCGCGCCAAATGCGGTGCACCATCACGTAGGAGAGTCCGGTCCGCTGCGCCAGCTCCCGCGTCGTCCAGTGGGTCAACCCGGCGGGCGGATCCTGGAGCGTCAACGCCACCACCCGCGCGATCTGGCGCGCCGTCACCGTGTGCGGCCGCCCCGAGCGGGGCCGATCCCGCAAGCCGCCCACGCGCTCGGTCGCAAACCGGCGCCGCAGGCGACTGATCTGCACCGCGGTGTAGCCGGTCCGGCGTGCCACCTCCACCCCAGAGATGCCCTCGGCCATCAGCAGCACCGCGTGGGCTCGCCGACTGAGCCCGGCGGGCGCGCTACTCGCGCGCCGCACCCGCTCCAACGCGGCGCGTTCGCTCAGCTCGAGCGCGACCGGTCTGGCCTGGTTCGCCATGCGTCCTCCCGGAAGGGCAGCCTGGCTAACTTAACACTATTTACGTAACGGAACACTAGGCTAGCAACTGTCGCCCGGCTACTTTCCCTGGATGAACTACGACGTGATCGTCGTCGGCGGCGGCCACGCCGGCACCGAGGCCAGCGCGCTGGCCGCCCGACTCGGCGCCCGCACCCTGCTCGTCACCTCCCTGCTCGACACCATCGGCCAGATGAGCTGCAATCCCGCGATCGGCGGGATCGCCAAGGGCACTGTCGTGCGCGAGGTCGACGCGCTCGGCGGAATCACGGGGCGCGCCACGGACCGTGCCACGATCCAGTTCCGGATGCTGAACCGGTCGAAGGGGCCAGCCGTCTGGGCCCCGCGCGCCCAGTGCGACCGCACGCTGTACCGCCGCGCCGTGCGCCAGCTGCTCGAAGAGCTGCCCGTCCTCGAGCTGACGCAGGGAACGGTGAGTCGGCTGCTCGTCCATGGATCCCGGACCCAAGGCGTTGAGCTCGCGGACGGACGGCGGTTCACCGCGCGCGCAGTGATTCTGACAGCGGGCACATTCCTCAGGGGCCGAATCCATCTGGGCAGCGATCGGCAGATCCCCGCGGGCCGGGCGGGCGATCCGCCATCGGTGGAGATCGCGCAAGATATTGAAGGACTTGGACTTACAGTGTCACGCTTCAAGACGGGGACCCCGCCCCGGGTGGACGGGCGCTCGGTCGATTGGTCGCGGGTCGAGCGTCAAGACGGCGAGGAGGACCAGTACCGGTTCTCATTCTACGAACGGATCTCCCGGCCGCGCCAAGTGCCTTGCTGGATCACTTGGGCGGGGGCGGAGGTGCAGGACATCATCCGGCGGCACCTCAAGGAGTCCGCCTTGTACGGCGGGGCGATCAGCGGGCGGGGACCACGTTACTGCCCCTCCGTCGAGGACAAGATCGTGAAGTTCCCCGACGCCAAGCGGCACCAGGTCTTCCTCGAGCCGGAAGGGCTCGACACTCACGAGCTGTACGTGAATGGTCTCTCCACTTCCCTGCCCGTCCAGGTGCAGCTCGACTTCCTGCGTGTCGTCCCCGGGCTCGAGCGCTGCCAGATGACCCGGCCGGGCTATGCCATCGAGTACGACTACTATCCGCCGGATCAGCTCACGCCGTGGCTTGAGACGAAGGTCGTGGAGCACCTGTTCTTCGCAGGCCAGATCAACGGAACGACCGGATACGAGGAGGCCGCGGGACAAGGGGTCGTGGCCGGGATCAACGCCGTGCGGCGGATCCGGGGGCACGAGCCGGTGGTCCTGGGGCGGGACGATGCGTACATCGGGGTGTTGGTAGACGACCTCGTCACCCGCGGGGTGGATGAGCCCTACCGGCTCTTTACCTCCCGCTCGGAATTCCGCCTGCTCCTGCGGCAGGACAACGCGCTGCGCCGGCTGCTGCCCCTGGCGGAGCGGCTGGGCCTGCTGTCGCCGCCCGAGCTGCGGATCGCCGAGGGGCGGTTGCGCGAGGAAGAGGGGCTGCTTGAGGCGGCGAGGGCCACGACGATTCGGCCCGCCCAGGCCGAGGCCGCGCTCGCGGCGAGCGGCACGCGACTGGCCGAGCCGGAGCGCGTGGCGGCGGTGGCGAAGCGACCGGGCGTGTCGCTCCAGGCGCTGCTTGAGGCCGCGGGTCGGCCGGTGCCGGAGAGTGCAGACATCGTACTGGCGGCCGAGATCGAGCTCAAGTACGACGGCTATTTGGCGCGGGAGCGCGAAGCGGCGAGTCGGCTGGCCGAGCTCGCCTCGTTCGCGCTGCCGGCGGATTTGCCGTACCTGGAGCTGAAGAGTCTGGCCACGGAAGCGCGCCAGAAGCTCGATCGCGTCCGGCCGACGTCGCTGGCGCAGGCCGCGCGAGTGCCGGGAGTGTCGCCCAGCGATCTCCACAACCTGGTGGTCGAGACGGCGCGTTGGCGGCGCGGAGTCGCCTGACACCGAGTTCTCGTTGGTTCGCGTCCGGAACGTTTCAGTTTCACGTGAAACTGTGCATATGTTTCACGTGAAACTTGGCTCGAGTTTCACGTGAAACCGGTCTTTACGGAACTGGGCCTGAGACGTATATTTGGGACCTCAAGATCATTATATTACATAACCTCTTGACAACAAACGACTTACAATAAATGCCCCGCGTCCTGGCCATCACCAACCAAAAGGGCGGCGTCGGAAAAACCACGACTGCCGTCAATCTCGCGGCATCACTCGCGACCGCGGAACGCCGGACCCTGCTCATCGATGCGGATCCTCAGGGCAATTCGACCAGCGGCGTCGGCATCGAGCGCGACCGCATCCGGACCTCGCTGTACGACGCGTTGATGGACGGGACACCGCTCGCCGACGCCCGGTTCCGCCAGGTGCACTTCCCCTGCCTCGATGTCGTGCCGGCTACGCAGGATCTGGTCGGCGCCGAAGTGGAGCTGGTGAACCGCTCGGCGCGCGAGACGATGCTGCGCCGGGCGCTGCGCGACCTGCGCGACGACTACCAGTACATCATCGTGGATTGCCCGCCGTCGCTCGGCCTGCTCACGCTCAACGTGATGACCGCGGCCGACAGCCTCATCATTCCGATCCAGTGCGAGTACTACGCGCTGGAGGGACTTTCCCAGCTCCTCAACACCGTCAAACTGGTACAGCGGAACTTCAACCCCGCACTGGCCATCGACGGCGTGCTGCTGACCATGTTCGACGCGCGACTCAATCTAAGCAAGCAGGTGGCGGCGGAAGCGAAGGAGTACTTCGGCGCCAAGATGTTCACCGTCACGATTCCGCGGAACGTGCGGCTGGCGGAAGCGCCGAGCTTCGGGAAGCCGATCGTGCTGTACGACGTGCAGTCGGTCGGGGCCAAGAGCTATCTCGCCGTCGCTCAGGAGCTGATCCGCCGAGTGGAGCTCGCCGGCGAGTCCCCTGCCCTCTCCACCGTCTCGGATGTTTCCGCCTCCCCTCCCCTCCCCACGGCTGAACCGCTGCCGGAGGTGCCCGCATGACCGAAACCCTGGCTGGACGCCGTCGCCTCGGGCGGGGCCTCGAGGCCCTGCTCGGACCCACTCGCGAAGAGGCGGAACGCGAAGGCAGCCTGGTAGAGCTGGCCCTCGAGGAGATCCGCCCCAACCCCTATCAGCCGCGTCAGGACGTGGATCCTGCCGCGCTCGAGGACCTCAAGTCCTCGATCAAGCAGGCCGGGTTGCTGCAGCCGGTGGTCGTGCGGCCCGCGCCGGGCGGCGCGGGTGGCTACGAACTGATCGCCGGCGAGCGGCGGCTCCGCGCCTGCCAGGCCCTTGGCTGGGAGCGGATCCCGGCCGTCAAGCGGGACGTGGACGACCGCACCGTCCTGACGCTCGCGCTGATCGAGAACCTACAGCGCGATGACCTCTCACCCGTCGACGAGGCGCGCGGCTACGATCGCTTGATCGCCGAATTCCATCTCACCCAGCAGGATGTGGCGGACGCCGTGGGGCGCGACCGATCGACGGTCACCAACGCGCTGCGACTGCTGAAGCTCCCGGAGCCGGTGCTGGCCATGCTGCACGAAGGGTTGCTGACGGTGGGGCACGCGCGGGCGCTGCTCGCGCTGGAAGATGGGCGCCTGGCGACGAACCTCGCGCGCGAAGCGGTGGCCCAGGGGTTGTCGGTGCGCGAGGTGGAGGACCGGGTGCGCGGCGGCCGCGCGCCCGAGCGGCGGCCCAGGCTGAAAAAAGGATTAGGGCAGGCGCCGGAAGTCCGGCGCGTGGAGGACGCCCTCCGGCGACGCCTCGGCACCGACGTGCGCGTCACCCTCCGGGCGAAAGGGAAGGGGCAAATCCATCTGTCCTTCTACTCGAACGACGATCTCGCGCGCCTGCTCGAGCTGATCCTGGGAGCGCCGTTCGACGGATGAGCCGGCGCAGCGTGACGATCGTCGTCCACGTGGACGGCGAACTGACCACGCGACGATACCGCTTGCCGGTGTGGGCGCTGGAGGCGGGGAAGTGGGGCGCGCTCGGGATCGCCATCCTGGTCGTGCTGTTCTTCGCGTTCGCGGGCCCGATCAGCCGCAAGGCGGCGGAGTATCCGCTGCTCAAGCGGGAGATCGCGCGGCTGGAGCAGGACAACGCTCGGGTGCAACAGCTCGCCGCCGCGCTGAACCGGGCCGAGGCCAACTACCAGGAGCTGCGCCAGATGCTCGGCGCCAAGGCGCCGCCGGCCGGCGCGCCTGCTGCCCGGGGCTCGACCGCCGCGGGAAACGTTCAGCTGATGCGGGCAGTGCCGGTTCGGGCCGGGGGGCCGGGGGGAGGGGTAG
>JBOHSA010000059.1:0-3225 GCA_050732995.1 Gemmatimonadales bacterium
GGCGTGCGCTTCGGCCCAGACCCCGCCCCGTGCCGCCGCGCCATCGGGGTTCGATCGGGCCCGGCTCGATTCGGTGGTGGCGTACCTGCAGACGCAGGTGGACTGCGCGTTCCCAGGCGCGGTACTCGCGATCGGGCGCGACGTCGACGTTGCCTTGCTCGCCGGCATCGGACATTACGGCATCGACGACCCGCGCGCCGTGGAGGCGGCCACGATCTACGATCTCGCCTCCCTCACCAAGGTCGTGGGGCTGACGACCGGCGTGATGCTGCTCGTGCAGGACGGAAAGCTGGAGCTGGACGCCCCGGTGCAGCGCTACATCCCGGCCTTCCGAGGCCGGTGGAAGGACCGCGTCACGCTGCGGCATCTGTTGACCCACTCGTCGGGCCTGCCCGCGTGGCGACCGTTGTACACCGAGACCACGACGCGCGCGACGGCGCTCGCTCTCGCGGACACGACCCCACTCGCCGCCGAGCCTGGCCAGACGACGGTGTACTCCGACCTGGGCGCCATGGTGTTGACGCAGATGGTCGAGACCGTGACCGGCGAGCGGCTCGATCGGTTCCTCGAGCGCGCCTTGTTCCAACCGCTGGGGATGCGGGACACGCGGTTCCTGCCGCCGCCCGCGTGGCGCGATCGGATCGCCCCCACGGAGCGGAGCCAGGACGGCACCATCATCCGCGGTACGGTGCACGACGAGAACGCGTGGCGGCTGGGAGGCATCTCCGGCCACGCCGGGCTGTTCTCCACCGCGCCCGACCTGGCGCGGTTCGCGGGTTGGCTGCTGCGCGTTCGGGCCGGACGAGCGCAGGCGGGCACCGCTTCCCCCGTCTCGCCCCGGCTCTCCGCCTCCGTCGTTCAAGAGTTCACCCGCCGCCAAAACCTCGTCCCCGGCTCCTCTCGAGCCCTCGGTTGGGACACGCCGTCGGACCGCTCGAGCGCGGGAACCCTGTTGTCCGACAGTGCGTTCGGTCACACGGGATTCACCGGCACGTCGATCTGGATGGATCCCGCGACGGGCCTGTTTGTGATCCTACTCACGAACCGGGTCCACCCCACGCGCGAGAATGCCAAGATCTTCGAGGTCCGGCGCCGCGTGGCGGACCTGGCGGCGGCCGCGCTCACAAGCCGTTGACAGCCGCCGCGGGAGCTTCTAGGTTGCGGCAGCACATGGAGGTAGGGCGATGACCACGACGCATAAACCGGATTCGATCACCCTGTCCTTGACGGAGCGGGCGGCTGACGAAGTCCGCAAGTCTATGGCCGAGGAGAAGGTGCCGGCGGAAACGGCGGGTCTACGGATCGGCGTGCTGCCCGGCGGGTGCTCCGGCTTCCGCTACAGCCTGAACGTCGAGGAATCGGCGGCGGACGACGACCTCGTCATCGAGTCGCACGGCGTGCGGTTGTTCGTGGACGGCTTCAGCGCCCAGTACCTGAACGGCGTGACCGTGGACTACAAGAGCAACTTCCAAGAGTCGGGCTTCGCGTTCGAGAATCCGAACGCGACCGGCGGCTGCGGCTGCGGGTCGTCCTTTACGGTTTAAAGCCGTTGCCCGCCACTGAAACGGCACCTGGGGCCCGCGCGCGTCGCGGGCCTTTTTGCGTCCCGCCATGCGAACGCTAGACGTCGCCGTCGTCGTGCTGTACTTCGTCGCCGTCATGGCGGCCGGGTTGCTGCTCGCCGGCCGCCAGCGCGACGCCGCCGACTACTTTCTGGGCCGGCGCGGGCTCCCGTGGTGGGCGATCATGTTGTCGATCGTCGCGACGGAAACGTCGGCGATCTCGGTCATCAGCGTCCCCGGCCTCGCTGTTCGCGGCAACCTGACGTTTTTGCAGCTCTCGTTCGGCTATCTCGTGGGGCGTATCGGCGTCGCCGCCCTGTTGCTGCCGGGCTACTTCGACGGCACCCAGGAGACGGCCTACGAGCGGCTCGAGCGCCGCTTCGGCCCGGTGGCCCGCCGCGTCGCATCGGGCGCGTTCCTGGCCACCCGCGCGTTGGGCGACAGCGTCCGGGTGTTCGCCACGGCCATCCCACTCGCCATTCTCACGAGCTGGAGCATCCCGCTCGGGATCCTCGCGGTGGGGATCGTCACGATTTTCTACACGTGGTTCGGCGGCCTGCGCGCGGTCGTATGGGTCGACGTCGTCCAGCTCGCCTTCTACCTGCTGGGCGCCGTGGCGACGCTCGTGGTGGCGCTCGACCTCGCGGGACTGGGGATCGGGGTGGGCCTGGGCCGAGCCTGGGCAGCGGGGAAACTGGTGGTGCTCGATCCGGCGGTCTCGTTCACCAGGACCTACACCCTCTGGGGCGGGCTGATCGGGGGGGCGCTGCTCGCCGCCGCCTCGCACGGGACCGACCACCTGATCGTGCAGCGGCTGCTCGCGGCCCGCGACCTGCCCGATGCCCGCAAGGCGCTCATCGGCTCGGGCGTGTTCGTCATCGCCCAGTTCGCCCTCTTCCTGCTGGTGGGCACGAGCCTCTGGCTCGCGGGCGCCGATCGGCCGGGGCTCGCGGGGGACGCGATCTATCCGACGTTCGTGATCGAGCGGCTGCCGGCCGGGCTCGCCGGGCTCGTCGTGGCGGCGATCCTCGCGGCGGCGATGAGCACCGTGGCGTCGTCGCTCAACTCCCTGGCCTCAGCTTCCACGCATGATTTCTACGCTGCGCTCACGGGGCGCCGCGATGCCGAACACCTGCTTCGGGTCGGTCGCGGGATGACCCTCCTCTGGGCCGCGGTTCTCGTCGGCGGCGCGATGTTGTTCCGTCAGCGGAACACCCCGGTGGTCGAGCTCGCCCTCTCGATCGCCTCGCTGACCTACGGGGCCCTGCTCGGCACGTACCTGCTGGGCGGCTGGTGGACCCGGGCGCGCCAGCGCGACGTCATCGTGGCAATTCTGGCCTGCATCCTGCTGATGACGCCCGTCGTGCTCGGCTGGCCGCTGCGGCTCCTGTCGGGACTCGCCTGGCCATGGTATGTGCCGCTGGGAACCGCCATCACCGTCCTCGTCGGTATGGGCTCATCGGCGGTCCGGCGGTCGGACGGACAGGCGGTCGGCGCGTAACCGATGCCACGCACCGCCAGACCGGCTGACCGCCTGACCGTCCTCCTGGGCGTCGACACCGGTGGCTCGCTCACGCGGGTCGCGCTCGCCCGCGGCGACCTGACCGTGCTGGCGCGCGCCGAAGGACCGGGGGCGGCGATGCGGCCCGGCGGCGCCCGCGCC
>JBOHSA010000060.1:0-3149 GCA_050732995.1 Gemmatimonadales bacterium
GGCCCGGCGGGCGCGGCGTGCGGGCGAGCGGCGGGGAAGGCGCCGGCGGCAGGGCCTGCGGGTGGAACGCGATGCAGCCGGCCAACCCGAGCACGAGCGCCGCCGGAGCCGCCCGTCGCGACCTCACCAGCGCACCACGGGCCCGGACAGCCGCACGGCCGATCCGACCCAGAGCTTGAGGCGCCGATCCGCGTCGCCCGGAGCCGCGCTCGTCAGACGGGTGAAGGCATCCTGGTTGAACTGGAGGTGCCCTTCGATCTCGAACGTCGCCGGGATCGCGAGTGGGGCGAACGTGAAGCTCGTCGACAGCGACAGGTCGACGTGAGTGACCCCGCCGCCGGCGAAGCGCGCCGCCTCGCCGGGCCGGGTCGCCTCGACCTCCTGTCCCAGGCTGTAGCCGACCAGCCCACGAGCGAACACCGCGACGAACGGCTGAAGCAGGGGGTTGGCGAACAGGGGGATCGTACCGCTGGCCTCGACATAGGCGCCGTCAACCCGGTCGACGTCGTACCACACCCCCAGCATCGGGGTGAGGTATCGCGCGGCGAGCCGCAGGCTGCCGTACACCTCGCTCGTGGCGCGGAGTCCCGGGTCGCGGTAGTCGTACCGGATGAAGCCGAGCGTGGTGTGGACGTTGCCCCAGCCGCGGGTGACCTGCGCCCACGCGTCGGTTTCTGCGAGCCCGGCTCGGCCGGGTCCGAGCATCGTCAGGTCCCGGCTGCCGGCGTCGCCCAGCTCGTACAGCCGCCACGCGCCGGCCGAGAGGAATGCGCCGGCGATTTGCAGAGCGACGTGTCCGCCGGCCTGTCCGACCCATCCGTTCGCGCGCGTGACGCCGCGCCAGACGTAGGGCGCGGCGGCCGCGGCGTCGGCCCCGGCGAACACCTGGGCTCCCGCCGGTCCGGCGGCGAGCCACGAGCCGATAATCGTCCACCAGCACGCGCGTGGCATGGGCGAGAATGATGTACGCCGGCCCCGAGCGTCGCCAGGCGGTGAGGACCCCGCTGGTGCTGTCGCGTTTGGCCCCCTCGGTGTCGCAAAAGCGCCCTTGAGCCGCGAGGCCGTCGACGCGAGTCTGCAAGGATGCGACCCGCCGCCTGCCTGATCCTCGGTCTCGGCTGCGCCCCGGCGGCGGCGCAGCAGCCGACGCTTCCACCGACCTGTGTGCCCCGTCCCGAAACGTCGGAGTGGGAGCTCGCGCGGCGCTACGCGCCGATTCTGCGGTTCGCTCCCGGCGAGCGGTTCTTCCCGACCATCCCGTTCTTCTCGGCATTCGACGGAGCGGAGAACGGAGGCGATCCCTCCCATGTCGACTTCGAGGATGTGGTGGAGATCGCGCCGCGCGACGCGCAGGGGCGGGTCTCCTGGGACCGGCTCCACGCCGCGTACGAGCGTCGCCACGGGAGTCCGTACGAGCTCGCCGCGGCCGTCGCCTGGCCGCCGGAGAAGAGCGCCGTGTTCTTCCGGGTGCGGGACCTGTCGACCCGCGACGAGCGCCTGCTCCGGAACTACCTTCTGAGCGACGAGCAGGCCTGGCCTCGGTTGCGGCACCTCGAGCCGGACTCCGTGTTCAAGCAGTTCGATTTCCGCGTCGTCGAGTACTACTTGTACTATGTCAACGACAAGGGACTCGAGGGTCACCCGGAAGACATCGAGTTCGTGTTCGTGTTTCTGCCGTTCGTGCGCCGCGCCGGGCACGAGGAGCTGTGGGATGGCTGCTTCCGGATGGTGGTCGGGGGCGGCCACACCTACCGGGTGCCGAACAACGTGCTCGTACTCGGGGAGAACAACATGCCGCCCGAGACGAACCCGAGCGTGCTGGTCGAGCTGGGCGGGCATTCCAGCGCGCCCGACCTGCCGGCCGACGGCCGGTTTCTCCCGGGCCTGGACGTCAACTGGCACGTCTACAACGTCTGGGGCACGCGCGACATCCAGGCCGTGGCCGGCGTCGGGTTCGGCGGACCCTACCGGGTGGACATGTCTTTCCCGCGCGATACGGCGGCGGCGGTCGTGCTGTATCCTCCACAGCTCGCGGCTGCGGAATCGATGGAATATCAGCGCATCGCGGCGCAGCAGGGTGTACCCGGGGCCGCGCCCGCTCCCGTCATGCCGAAGGCCAATCGGTACGCGCTCTTGCCGGTCGTGCTGTTCGACACGCTCGCCCGCGCGGTCGAGGGCCGGGCGGACGTCCCGGACACCGCCTCGGTTCGGCGGCTCATCGCCGAGCTCCAGCGACTATTGCCGCTGAATTGGGGATTCCGGGGGCTCGACGGCCTGAGCGACTCGGCATTCTCGCTGGCCGTGCGCCAGATGCGAGAGTGGAATGCCAGCGTGTGGAGCGCGGGCTATGAGATCGAGTCCCGCCGCCATCAAATCTGGCGGCATGAGCAGTACCGGAACTCGCCGACGTGGATTCTGAAGCGCCACCTCTTCCGGCCCACCTTCGTGACGTTCAGCGTGCGGCGGCCCTGGCAATGGTATCGCTTCCTCACGCTGGGCCGTCCGACGTACGGACTGAGCTGGCTCCCCGATGAAGCCTTCGTGGCCCACCTTGGCGTGATTCTCCCCGCCATACCGCTCCCGACCCGGTTCCCGGGATTCGTGGAGCTCCAAGCAGGGCGGTACGGGCGGGATTGGTTCGGAGGCGAGCACCAGCTGGCGCTGGCCCTGCTGTGGGATCACCACTATAACGAGCGGTTCTCGTGGTATCTGAAGCTCGCCCACGTCTCGCACCGGGCGGATGTGGGACTCGACCCCGAAGCCCGGGATCTGACGTTCGGGGGCGGGATCTCCGCCCTCCTCCTCCTGGGTCGGAAGCGAACCTTTTTCGGGACGTTGGCGAACGCGCTGCGGGTGCGCGCGGGTCTCCGCACCGAGGTCAAGCCGCGGGGAGGCGCCTTCACCCGAACGGCCTGGGAGCTGCAGCTCTCCTTCCGCCAGTAGCCTGCCGCGCCGCGCGGACCCAAACCCGCGCTTCCGCCGGCGTCGGCCGGCTCCCCGCCGCGGCGCCGACGTGGGTGATGCGCCAGGCCGTATCGGGATGCGCCGCCGCCAGCGCGTCCACCGTGGCGATCCCCCCCGCCGCGAGGCGGGCGGCGTGCCGGGTACCGATCCCGCGCAGCGTGCTGAGTCGCGCCGCGTCGCGCACG
>JBOHSA010000061.1:0-9175 GCA_050732995.1 Gemmatimonadales bacterium
GTACTGGGCCCAGCTCGCCCGGCGCCACATGCCGCCCGGGCTCCTCCCGCGGGCCGACGCGGGACCCAAGCGCGCTCGGGCCCGCGGCACCACGGTGCACTTTCCGCGCGAGCGCGCGTACCCGGGGTTCCTGCTCCGCGCGGCCGACCTGTCCTTCGTGTTGGGTGCCGCCTCGGAGCATCCACGGACGTACGCGGGCCGGCTGACCGGCCTCACGAGCGCTCCCGCGCTGTATGGCCGGCCCACGACGCTCGAGGCCAGCGCGCCCGCGGTGCGAATCGGGGCCGTGGCCGATCACGTGCGGGACACCCCACGCGATACGGCCGCCGCGACGCTCCAGGGAGTAGCCCTTCCCGGGTTCGCCCTGCCGTCCCTGCCGGTCCGACTCGAGCCGGGAACGGGCACCGTATCCCTCAGTTTCGCGCTCTCCGGTGACCGGCTCCGGGGACGGTGGGGCGTCCGGTCCGACGCAGTGCGTTGGATCCGCGACACCGCGGCGCCGGCCGGCGGCCGCGCGGACCTCGAGCAGCTCGTCTGGCGCGTGGTATCGGGCGTGCGGGCGCTCGATCTCACGGCGGAGGTGAGCGGCACGCTGTCCCGGCCTCGGCTCTCGGTCCGCTCGAACCTCGATCGCGCACTGGCCGAGCGGTTGCGGGCCGTGGTGGGCGAAGAGGTCGCGGCCGCCGAGCGGCGGCTGCGCGCAGAGGTGGACCGCGTGGTCGAGGCGCAGGCCGCACCGGCGCGCGCCCGCGTGACTGCCGTGACGGGCGAAGCCCGCGCGCGCGTGGCCGCGCAGCGCGGCCGGCTGGACAGCGCCCAGAAGGCCCTCGAGCAGCGCGTGCGGGAGATCACCCGCGGCATCCGACTCCCCTGAGGCGAAGAACCGGCCGGGGACTAAACCCCGAGGGGCGACGGGGCATCCTACCAATGTGGTCGCGCTCGCGCACCAACCGATCCGCCCCTTTGTGACCGATCTCGTCCGGCGGGCGCAAGCCGGCGATGTGGCCGCCTTTCACGACCTCTACCGCGAGCACGTGGGACGCGTGTACGCGCTCTGCCTCCGGCTCTCCGCCGACGCGAGGCGGGCCGAGGAGCTGACGCAGGATGTGTTCATTCGGGCCTGGCGCAAACTCACCAGTTTTCGCGGCGACAGCGCCTTCGCCTCCTGGTTGCACCGATTGGCGGTCAACGTGGTCCTGATGGAGCGGCGGGCCACGACCCGGCGGGAACGGCGCGTGCTGCCGACCGACAATCCTGCGGCCCTGGAGCGCCCCGGCCGAGACTGGCCGGCGGGGCTGGGCATCGATCTGGAGCGGGCCGTCGCCGGGTTGCCCGAAGGCGCCCGGGAGGTGTTCCTGCTGCACGACGTCGAAGGGTATCGGCACGGAGAGATCGCCGAACTGATGGGAATCGCCGAAGGCACGTCGAAGGCGCAGCTGTTCCGGGCCCGCCGGCTGCTGCGCGAGGCGCTGGAACGATGACGGCTCATCTCACCGAGGAACGCCTGAACGGCTTCGCCGACGGCACGCTGCCGGAGCGGGAGCGTCGGGAAGCGGCGGCGCACCTCGCCGACTGCGCCGAGTGTCGCGCCGGCGTGGCGGGGATCCGGGCGGTGCTCGCGGGGACGGCCGCGCTGCCTCGGAGCGTCGAGCCGCCGCGGGATCTGTGGCCGGACATCGCCGCTGGACTGCGCGACCCGGAGGCCGCGTCCGCCTCCCGGGTCCCCAGGCGGGCCCCGGCGGTCGCGCGCCGGGTGGCGCTCGCCGCCGCCGCCGGCCTCGCGGCCGTGCTCGTAGCGCGGAGCCTCTTCCTACCTCGAGGCTGGGACGTGGCGCCGCTCGCCGGGCTGCCCCGGATCGGCGACCGCGCGCTCGCCGCCGCCGGTCACCTGCGGGTGGGCGAATGGCTCGTGACCGACGACCGGTCGCGCGCGCGGCTCCACGTCGGCGCGATCGGCGAGCTGGAGGTCGATCCCGGGACCCGGCTGCGGATCGCCGTGGCGCGGCCCACCGAGCACCGCCTCACGCTCGCGCACGGGGCCATCGCCGCTCGCGTGAACGCGCCGCCGCGTATCTTCGTGGTCGAGACGCCCGCCGCGGTGGCCGTGGACCTCGGATGCGCCTACCGGCTCGAAGTGGATTCCCTCGGCAACGGCCGCTTGCACGTGACGGCGGGCCTGGTGGAGCTCGTCTGGGGGGATCGCACGTCCATCGTGCCGATCGGCGTGCTCGCGCCGACGCGGCAGGGCTACGGACCCGGCGTGCCGTTCGTGGAGGACGCGCCCGCTAGGCTGCGCGCAGCCCTGGCCGAGCTCGAGTTCGAGCGGCGCGGGAGGGGACGGGCGGCGCTCGAGGCCGTCCTCGCCGCAGCGCGGCGCGCGGACGGGATCTCCCTCTGGCACCTGCTGGCGCGCGTGGACCCGGAGCTGCGCGCGCGCGTGTACGACCGCCTCGCCGAGCTCGTCCCGCCGCCGCCCGAGGTCACGCGCGAAGGAATCCTGCGGCTCGACCGGAGCATGCTCGACACCTACTGGAACTACATCCCGGGCACGGTGTGGCGGCGCGACCAAACCCTCCTGCGCTCCCCGGCATCCCAGCTACAACCGTAACCCGAGGCTACTACGATGACGCTGAAACTCGCCGCTCCCGCCGCCTGGCGTGCCGCCGGGGTCGCGGCGCTGATCTCCCTGCTCGGCGCCGCCCCCGCGCTCGCCGGCCCCCCCTGGATCTCGATCGAATACCCGGTGAACCCGTACGACGCGTCGATGCGCGGGGCGTTCCTGCTCGTCCATGCGTTCCATCACGGGACGCCCAGGCAGTTCCCGATCGAGGGGACGGCGGAGGGGATCGTGAACGGCGAACGCCGGAGCGTGAAGCTCGAGTTCACCGCCACCTCGCGTGCCGGCGTCTACGCGCTGAAGCAGCTGTGGCCGGCGGAGGGGACCTGGACGCTGGTGATCCGCGCGTCACAGGCTCCGAACGACGCGGCCACCGCGGTCGTCGAGCTCGCGGCGGACGGGCAAATCGCCTCGGTGCGCGTGCCCACGAGGCGCGAGGGGGGGTGGACCGTCCCCGCGGCGGTCTCGCTCGGCGACATCGAGGCGGGGCTGCGGACGCGAGCGGGACTCGCGCGGCGATCCTGAGGCGTCCGATGGGGGCCGCGGGGGAAGCAAGGGCGGTCTCTTGACAACCTGCCCGCGCACAGTATTTCAGTCTGGGACATCCCTCTCATCTCTCAGGAGGAGTGCTATGCGCCGAGCAGGACGTGTGTTCGGTTCCGCATTCGCGGTGGTCGCCGGAGTGGTCGCCTGCAGTGATCAGATCGGACCCGATGCCAAGGCCCCGCTCCGACTCGGGCAGGGGTTCACGGCCACGCTGAGCCCGGCCAACGAAGTGCCGGCCCTCGTCGACCCGGCCACCGGCACCGCCAGTGCCGTGCTGGCCAACGATACCACGCTGATCCTGACGCTGAACGTCGCTGCGGTGGACAGTCCCACCCTGGCGCATATCCACATCGGGGCGGCGGGCGTCAACGGCGGGATCCTGGTCAACATCTATACCGGACCGACCCGGGGCGCGCTCGCCTACACCGGCGGGCTGGGGTCGTTTCAGGTCAATCGGGGCAGCCGCGCCGCCGCCGCCGTCAACTTCGACTCGCTTCTGACGCTGATGCGCACCGGGGACGTCTACGTCAACGTGCACAACCGTAAGTACCCGGGCGGCGTGATGCGCGGTCAGGTGCAGCTGCAACCCTAGGCATCCCACGGCCGGCTCGGCGGCGGGATCGAAGAGGGCAGGGCGCCTCCCGGCCCTGCCCTGTATCGCGCGCCCTTCCCTTGACAACAAGCCCGCCCGGGGTAAATCACCATAAAACAGCCTTTTCCCTCCCAGGAGGACGGAACTATGCGCTCAGCGGTACGTGTGCTCGGACCTGCGCTCGTGGTGGTCGCGGCCGTTGTTGCTTGCCAGGACCGGATCGGACCGGCGACTCAAGGGACGTTTAACGTCACCGAGCGGTTCTCGGCGGCGCTGACCCCCGCGAAGGAGAATCCCCCGATCACCGACACGGCCACGACCAGTGACACCTCCCTCGGGACGGCCAGCGCCATCGTGGTGGACGACACGATCCTCATTCTCAATGTCGACATCGAGCGGGTCGACACCCCCACCCTGGCCCACATCCACACGGGGAATGCGACCACGAACGGCGGTGTGATTGTGGACATCATGGTCGGCACGGCCGCGACCCGAAACGTGGCGCGGTTCACCGGCCCCTACGGGGACATCCAGGTCGTGCGGAGCGCCCTCCGGCTGCGGGCGGTGAACTTCGACTCGCTGCTCAAGCTGGTTCGCGCGGGCAACGCCTACGTCAACGTGCACAGCAAGCGGCACCCGGGCGGCATCATCCGGGCCCAGTTGACGCCCTGACACGCTCGGCCTGACCGGTGTTCGTGGGGGGCGGTCGCATCGGACCGCTCCCCGCTATCGTTTTTTGGGGGCCGGTTTGCTACGCGACGAGCGCCGGCGCCAGCCGGTAGCGCTCCAGGATCCCCGCCGCGACGCGCTCGGCGTTCGCCAGGATAGTCAGACTCGTGTTGACCGCCAGGGACGAAGGGATGGCCGCCCCGTCGCTGACGTACAGCCCCGGGTACTCGAAGACCGCGCCGGCCGCGTCCACCGCCCCGTGGGACTTGCGCTCGGCCATACGGCACGACCCCACCTGGTGCGCGGTGGCGAAATGCAGGTCCGCATGAGGGGCCCCGCTGCGACCGACGAACTCCGTCTCGACCAGCCGGCACCCATTGCGCCGCAGGATGTCCTGCAGCAGCGCCTTCGTCTCGTGGTAGTGCTGGCGCAACCGGCCGTCGAGCGCGAGGCGCAAGCGCGGCCGGTGGGCCTCCAAGCGGATGATGCCGCCCGGGGGCGTGAGGCCGAAGCTCACCAAAATGATCATCCGGCGCCGGTACTGCCGCATCAATTCCACGTGGGGTGTGCCCCAATGGCCGGGCTCCCGCCCGTCTCCGTCCAGCCGGAGCCGAGCGGCGACGATGGCTTGGAGCGGGAGGGGCTTCGCCGCCGAGATCGTGATCCCGCGCGAGGCGAGGAACTCGTAGCTGATCAGGCCCGGATGCGACCGGCCGGCGAACATGTCGCCTTCGGGGAACCCCTCGGGCAACAGGCCTGCCGCCTTCACGCTGCCGTTGAACGCGATGTTCCGGCCGACTTGATCGCTCAGGCGGTCGAGGTACGGCCGTGACGCCAGGAGCAGCTTGGCGGTGCCGACCGTCCCGCCGCCCAGGATCACGAGACGCGCCACGAAGCAGACCATCTCCTGATCGCCGCTCCGCCGGCGGCAGAGTACCTGGTAGCGGTAGGGCAGGCCTCCGAAGCACCGCGATTCCGCGGTGGTGCGCACCTCGACGAGCGGGCGAATCGACAGCGCCTGGAGGTCGCAGTCGATCGTGGCGCCCGCATCAAGTGCCTGGGGGAGGTAATTGACGTGCAGCGATTGCTTAGCGCCGTAAATGCATCCGGTGACGCAGAAGCCCGAGCCCAGGCAGTTCCGCACGGCGTACCGCGCCCGGTCGCAGCTGTAGCCGAGATTCTTCATCAGGAGGGAGAAGACGAGCCCCGATTTCGGAACGTCTCTGACGTCGATCTGCTCCACGCGCAGCATGCGCTCCGCGACGTCGTAGTACGGATCGAGTGCCCGGCGGTCCACGGTGGCGGGCCACAGCGGCCGGCCCCGCCGGTCCACCTGCTCGAACGCCTGCGACGGCGCGCGGAGCGAGACCATCTCGTAGAACCCCGACCCGCCACCCAGCGCCTCGGCGTAGGTGAGGCTAAGGTTGTCTCCCGACAGGCCCTTGAGGTACCGCATCAGGTACTTGGGGTCCTGAGTCTGGCGGAAATCGGCGGTCTGCACGGCCGGCCCCTTCTCGATCATGATGACCTGGAGGCCGGCCTGGGCGAGCCGCAGCGCGGGCGCGGCGGCGCCGAAGCCCGACCCGATCACCAATACATCCGTCTTGATGGTCCGCATTGGGGGGGGGGCCCTCCTCAGGCCGGGTTGCCGGTCGGGGTCAGCGCGCGGGCCAGAAACCGCTCGGGGTCGGGGTAGGTGTAGAACCGCCGGCCACGGAAGCGGTAGCTCCCCTCGAAATCGATGAGCGGACTGCCGCGCTCGGCGTCGTAAATCCCGCCGTAGACGGCGATCTGGGCGAGGAACACCGCCCCCGTGTAGAGCTTCTTGGTCGTCGCGTCGGCGTGGAGGCCGTGCTGGATGACCGCGGTGCGCTGCTCCGCGGTGAGCCGGTCGAACGCGGCACCGAAGCACTTCGTGGCCCGGCGGCAGAGGTCGGACGCGAAAAACGCCCCGTACCCAGCGAAGGGATAGAAGGGGTCGCCGAAGACGCGCGTCAGGTTGGGGTCGTCCGCCGGCACCCCCGGGACGACTGTCGTGACGAAGGCCACGAGCACCCGTTCGGCGAGCGCGGGATCCTCGAAGGCCTCGGGAATGGCCTTGAGGACGATCCGCACCGGCGTGCAGCCGGCCGCCCAGCCGGCCGCCAACCAGCTCAGCCGCTTGAGCGCCTCACGGCGGCTGAGCCCCCTGGTGACCGGAGTGTCCTGGGGCCGTTCTCCCCGCATACGCGTCTCCCTCGGAGTACGCGTACACGGTAGGGTCCGCCCCCTAAGAGATCGTCAAGCGGCGGGCGGCCGCACCATCATGGTTTCCCTATCGGCGTTCCCGGCGGTGGCTCGAGCGCGCGCGGCGGGGCGGTCGCGGCGTCGCGGCGGCTGAGGAACCGGTCGATATCCGCCGCGGCGAGCGCGCGGTGCGCTGCCGTCTCGGGGTCCACGCTCGGCCGGCCCGCGCGCAGCCGGACTTGGCGCAAGCCCCATTCGGCCGCCGCCCGGGCCTCCGGCGTCGCGCGCGGGGACGCCGCGAGCCGGCTGAGCTCGTCCACCACCACGCGCTCGACCGCCCGCTTGAGCGCGGCGTGCCGAGCGGGCTCCGGCGCCCGCCACGTCCGCTCGAGGAGGCGGCCGATGACCCCGGTGGCCGTCGGCGCCTGGGGGTTCCGCGCCGCGAACGCCACGAGGCGGGCGACGCGCTCGGGCGCGAGGATCCCGCCTACCACCGCCGTGGCGAGCGTGCGCGCGATGCCCACTTGGTCGAAGGCGGGCGCCGCGGCCGAGCCGAACGCGCGCTCCTCCGGGGCGAATCCGAAGGCGCGGGGGGCCATCAGGCGGAGCACCGGCTCCGGTACGGCGAGCTCTGCGGGCTGCACGGCGTCGAGCGCCAGCTCGAGCGCGCGCCGTTGGCGCGCGGGATCGATGATCCGCGTGACCGGGAACGTGTCGCCGCGCACCGCGTAGCGGTATTCCATGCCGCCGATCGCCTTGATCGCGGCGCCCAAGGTGAAGCGGTGGTGCAGGTACACGGCGGCGAAGCGCATGTTCAGCAGCGCCATCGGGTCGCCCGGCGCGATCGCGCGCTCGTCGAAGCGGGCGACCAGCGTCCGTCGCACGTCCGCCACTCGGGCGAGCTCGGCGACCGCGTCCGCCCCGTTCACCCAGGTCGTCGCCTCGGGATAGGAGTTGGCGCCGCCTTCGTCCGGGTTGGTGATGAACCGCAGGCCGCGCGCCAGGCCCTCCTGGGCGATCGCCTCGAGCTCGGCGGCTTCCCGCTCCGGCGCGAACTCGGCATAGCCCCACCGGATCGCCAGACTGTCCCACGCGCCCGGGCCGTCGCGGTAGGCATTCGCCAGATCGATCCGCCCGTTCACCAGCCGGATCAGCGGGGCGGGGTAGGCCATCACCGAGGCGCGGCCGTAGCTCGAGGCGATGAAGTTGTGCGCCAGCCCCAGTGTGTGGCCCACTTCGTGGGCCGCGTGCTGCCGCCGCCGCGCCATCGCGAACGCTTCGGCACCCACCTGCGGGTCGAGCGAGCCCAGCCAGCCGGTGAGCCCCGCGTCCTCTTCGGCCCCGAGCGCCGGGAGCGCGCCCGCGTACAGGTTGTGATCCATCTGCGAGCGGTATGAGTCCATCCGGACGGCGGCCTTGATGATCTCGCCGGTGCGCGGATCCACGAAGGCGGGCCCGATGGACGAGTTGGGGTCGGTGCGGTGGACCCACTGGATCACGTTGTAGCGGGCGTCCAGCGGGTCCATGTCGGCCGGCATGTCCTCCACGCGGAACGCGTTCACGAAGCCGGCGGCCGCGAAGACGCGGTTCCACCAGCCGGCGCCCTGCTGGAACGCAGTGCGGTAGGGTTCCGGCACCCCGGGATCGAGGTAGTAGACGATGGGCCGCACCGGCTCGCTCGGCGCCGCGCCCGGCGTCCGCTTGGCCAGCCGGTGCCGGATGGCGTACCGCGTCGGATAGTCCTGGTCGAACGGCTTGGCGAAGTCGTAAAACGTGACCCCGAAGAACCCCATGCGCGGATCGAAGGGCCGGGGGCGGAAGCCGGGCTCGGGCAGCTGCACGAGGGAATGGTGCGCCCGGAGCGTAACCGCGCGGCCGTCCGGGGCGTGCTGCCGGACCTCGGGCCCCGGGTTGTCGCTGGTGAACGTGAGCGAGACCTCCACCTCGGTGTTGGCGGGGAAGGCCCTGGTGCGGGGCAGGTAGATACCGCTGCGATCCCGGTCGACGGCGAACGCGCCTTGGTTCCCGGCGCGGAGGGCGCCCCGCACGTCCATCACGTCGCTCACGAAGAACGACGTCGCGTCCACCACCAGCCGGCCGGCCTCTTCGGCCAGCACCTCGAGCGCCGCCACGGTGGATGTGGGGAACGACTCGCGGACCGAGCGCTCGAGCGCCGCGTTATCGGTGCGCGCGCGAAACTGGGGATTCTGCACCACGAGATGCACCCGTGGGCCCGGGCGCTCGAACCGCGCGATCTTCTCGTCGCCGATGGTCCCGCGGTCGAGGCCCAGGTCCATCCCGCCGAGGCCGGTGGCGAGCGACGGCAGGTAGAGAAAGTCCGCGCTCAGCCGGCCCGCGGGGATCTCCAGCAGGAGCCGTCCCTTGGCCCCGTCCCAGTACAGCGGGAAGTAGCCGTCGCGTTTCTCGAAGCTCTTGGTGTATTCGGTGATCGTGGGCTGCTGAGCCGTGGCGGGCGCGGCGAGCGTCAGCAGCGCCGACACCCACGCGGCAAGGCGGCGGGACAT
>JBOHSA010000062.1:0-7858 GCA_050732995.1 Gemmatimonadales bacterium
TCCCCCCCCTCCCCCGCTCTTGGTCGCCGAGAGCGCCGGAGCCTTGGCGCCCTCCGCCACGTGCAGCCGGATCCACATGCCCGCCGCCCCATGGCCCGGCACCGCACAGAATATTAGGAAACTGCCCGCCTTGTTTGCAACAAACCGGATGTCGTCCTCCTCGCCCGCCTGGAGCCCCTGCGCCAGCTTGATCGTGAACGCCCGCTCCAAAGCGGGGTCCACCGGCCCCAGCGGGATCGGCCGGGCGTCGGGAATGACTTCGGCGGAGTGGGGCAGGTCGCCGTCGTTGTTCTTGAAGTGCATGACGACCGTCCAGCCGAGCGGCACGGTGAGCGTGAGCTCGCCGTCCCGGTAGCCGTTGAAGTTGAGCGCGCCGTTGTAGCCCGTCAGCCCGGCGATCAGTTCGAACTCCACCGTCTTGGTGGCGGTGTCCGCCCGGAGCCATGCGGGATCGATCTTCGAGATGTTGGGAGGGGGGAAGCCCTGGGCGGCGGCGGCCGGGCCGATTGCGCCCCCCGCCGCGAGACCCCCCCCTCCCAGGACGCCCATCACGAGAACCAGCCTGCGCATCAGGGAACCCGTTGCAAAAGGAGACCACTATCGCACGGGTCTTCCCCGGACCCGTGAGGGTCCGGGGAGCGCCCGTCGAGACGGATGTACTACCCTACATCCCAGTCTTCGGCAGTCCGAAGATGAAGATCGCGTCGCCCAGCGGGGAGCCAACCTGGGCGTTCCCGCCCGCGGCCACGGCGATGAACTGCTCGCCGTCCACCTGGAACACCGACGGTGCGGCGTTCACGCCCGCCCCGCAGAAGAACTGCCACAGCACGGCGCCGGTGCGGGCGTCGTACGCCTTGAACCAGCCGTTTTGCTCGCCGGTGAAGACCAGGCCACCCGCGGTCGCGGTGGCCCCGCCGATCATCTCCTCATCGGTCTTCACCTGCCAGGCGATCTTCCCGGTCTGGAGGTTGACGGCCGAAACGTTGCCCCACTGCTCCTCGCCCGGGATCGCCACGAACGCGCTGCCCAGCCAGAGCCGGCCCTTCTCCCACGGGGCGTAGTGGGTCTTGTAGTGCATCGGCTGATGCAGGCCCACCGTATAGGCGTACTGCAGCTCCGGATGGATCGTGATCGGGGACCATTCCTGCCCGCCGTTCGCCCCCGGCAGCATCCGGGTGCCTTCCGGCGTCGGCAGGGCGAACATGTTCTCCTGCGGGACGAACGCGTCGGTCTTGCGGATCAACCGGCCGGTCGCCGCGTCGAGCACGTACACCCAGCCCGTCTTGCCGGCGTGCACCACCGCTTTCCGCCCGCCGACCATCGCGATCACCGGTGGGCTGACGGCGTCGAGGTCCCAGACGTCGTGCGGCACGGTCTGGTAGCCCCACTTGAAGCGGCCGGTGTTGGCGTCGAGCGCGACGATCGATTCGGTCCACAGATTGTCCCCGGGCCGGATCGTGCCGTCCAGGTCGGGCGACGGGTTGCCGGTGCCGACGTACAGCGTCTTGCTGGAGTCGTCGTAGGCCGGGGTCATCCACATCGAGCCGCCGCCGTGCATCCACGCGTCGGCGTACTTCGCGGAATCGGCTTTCTCCTTGGCGATGTCGCGGTTGAGGTTGTCGCCCTCGGGCGTGGTGCGGACCCACCGGCCGAACCAGCCGTTCACGCCGCCCTCATCCGGCCGGGCGTTCGGGGCCGGAATCGTGTACCAGCGCCACATGCGCGCGCCGGTGTTGGCGTTGTAGGCATCCACGAACCCCCGGATGCCGTACTCCGCGCCCGACGTTCCCAGTATGACCTTGTCGCCGATGAGCAGGGGAGCCATGGTCTGGCTGTAGCCCGCCGACGCGTCGCCGGACTGGGAGGTCCACCGCACCTTACCGGTCTGCTGGTCGAGCGCCACGAGCTGGGCATCGAGCGTGGCCACGTACACCATGCCGTTGCCGATCGCGACCCCGCGATTGTTGGGCCCGCAGCAGGGGATCGACGTCCCGTTCTTGTGGGTGTAGCGCCACAGCGTCTTGGCCGTGCGGAGATCGTAGGCGATCACCTCGTTATTCGGGGCCGCCGGCGTCGTCACGTAGAGCACGCCGTTGACCGCGATCGGGGTCGTCTCGAAGCTCCCCAGCCGCTCCGTCCCGGTCTGGAACACCATCCGCGGGACCATGTTCTTCACGTTCGTCGTGTTGATCTGGGTCAGCGGTGAGAACCGGGTGTTCCAGTAATTGCCGCCGTACATCAGCCAGTCACCGCTCTGCTGCGCGTTCAGCAGCATCTCGGGTGTGACCGTCGTGTGCAGCGACGGGGGGGGGGCGCCGGCCACGTCCGATCCCTGCGCCGCCAGGGGCAAGGCCAGCAGGCACATCCCTGCAACGGTACCGCACCATCGAGTCCAGTTTCGCATGATGCTCACCTCCGTTGAGAGTTCTCCAAAGACAGCCGCCTCGCGCCCGGCTCCAAGGGGGGGGAGGGGGGGCTCCCACCGAGCGCAAAGCCGATGTACAGATTCCGCCCCGGCGCGGGCTCGTAGTAGCGCCCGCGGGCGGCGTTGATCACCACGGATCCGACGTAATGCGCGTCGAGCACGTTGTTCAGCCCGACGAACGGGCTCAGTCGCAGCCCGCCCACGGAGCCATCCCAGCCTGCCCGCGCGTTCGCCACCCACCAGGCGCCCGTCGTGACGCCGAGCGTGTCGTCCACCGACACCGCGTCGGTGTGCGCGACGTCCAGATGCAGCCAGCCGCCGCGCAGCGGCGCCGGCCGCGCGCGCAGCCCCAGGTGCAGCACGTTCCGCGGAATCCCCGGGATGGCCTTGCCCGCGAGATCGAACGTCACCACCCGATAGGCGGTGTAGCGGAAATCGGAATACGTCCAGCTCACGAGGACGTCGACTCTCGGCCCGAGCCCGATATCGGCGCCGAGCTCGACCCCGCGGTGGCGCGCGCGCCCGGCGTTCCGGAAGAAGCGGCGCCCGGGGAAGACCGAGTCGTCGGGCACCTCGAAGGAGACCAGCTCGTCCCGGACACTCGCCTGAAACAGCGCCAGGCTCCAGTCGACCCGGGCCCCCCCCCCCTCCCCACCCGACCCCGCCCGCCCCCTGGCCCCGACCTCCAGGTTCGTCGCCAGCTGGGGGTCGAGCACGGGGTTGAACCCCCCGGCCCCCGTCGGCCGGTTCGCGAGCTCCGTTGTGGTCGGCGTCTCGAACGACGTGCCCACGTTCGCGTACGCGGTGAGCGCACCCTCATCACCGGGCGTCGCCGCGAGCCCCAAGGACCAGCTCAGCGCGCCCATCCGCCGCACCCCAGAATCGTCGGCGCCGTCGCTCAGGTGGCGGTCTTCGGCGCGGAAGCTCACCCGGTCGTAGCGCAGGCCCGCCGTGAGGCTCACCCGCGGCGACAGCTCCACCAGGCTCTGGACGAACGGGCCGGCCTCGCTCACCCGCTCCACCTGACTGAGAATCAGCGTGTCCGGACGGTTGTCCGGCGTGGTGGTGGCGGGCGTGATGGGGGTGACGTAGCTGAAGTTGCGCCGATCGTCCCGCTGCCACTGGAGGTCGAAGCCGGCGGTGAGCCGGCCCGCGCGTCCGGCCAGGGTCCGCGCTTGCGTCGCGCTCGCGCGCACGCCGTACGCCCAGCGGTCGAACGTGATGTAGGCCTGGGGCAGCGGGTTGGTCAGGTCCCGCCGCAGCCCGAACACGGTGAGCGCGGCCTCGCCGCTCCCGGGGAGCTGCCGCTTCAGCGTGGCGCCCCCTTGCACCTGAAGCACGTCCTTGCCGGCGCGGCGCAGCAGGTTGAGCCGGGCAGCGGAGTCCCGGTCCCCCCGCAGCTCGCCTTCGGTGAGGGCGCCCGGGTTGTTGGCGACCGGCTGATCGCCGACTTCGGCCACGACCGCCAGGGACCAGCCCGGCGCCCAGGGGACGCGGAGCCGGGCATTGAGATTCCTGAGGTCCGCCTCCGTGTGGTCTCGCTCCCCCTCGTAGTCCAGCCGCGAGACGGTGACCGAGGCGCTGCCGCGGCCCAGGGGGAAGGCCGAGGTCGACTGCCATTTGGTCCAACCGCGGCGATTCTCGCGGTCGAACGCGCCGCTTACCACCCGCACCTCCTGCGTCAGCCGCTCGGGGACCGCGGGGCTCGTCCAGATGCTGATCACGCCTCCCGACGCGTTGCCGAACAGGGACGAGGCAGCGCCCCGGAGGACTTCGATCTTGTCCGTCTCCCCCAGTTCGACGTTGGTGAGCTGCCCCTGGCCGTCGGGCAGGGTCTGGGGGATACCGTCCATCAGCACCTTCACGCCGCGGATGGCGAACGCCGAGCGGCTGCCGAACCCGCGGATCGAGATGCGCTGATCGAGCGAGAAGTTGTACCGGTTCGCCGCGAAGACGCCGGGCACGTGGAACAGCGCTTCGTCGAGCCCCCAGGTGGGGCGACCCGCGCTGATGTCCGCGCGGTCGATGGTGTGCACGGCGAGCGGAATCTTGGAAAGCGGAAGCTCGGCGCGGGTGACGGAGACCGTAATCGGGGGCAGGGTGTGAGCGGGAGGGGAGGAGGGACGTTTGAGCGAGTCGGTCTGCTGGCAGTAGCCTCCCGGCGGCAGCCAGCAGTAGGCTGCGGCCATGCCCAGCACCCCCCAGATACGAACGCGCCCGCGGGCGCGATAAACCCTACGCATCCCAGTTACCATCATGGCAGCATAGGGTTTTAACCGGCCGTCAAAGAGCCGTCAAGGAGGGACGAAGAGGCTAAGGGGCTAAGAGGCTAAGGGCTAAGGGGCTAAGGGGCTAAGGGTGGAAGTCGGATTGATGCTGAGCGCGGCGGCCAGGTACTGCTCCGCGGCGGCGGTGTCACCGCGCGCCCGGGCGATCATCCCCGCATGGTACGACACGACGGCGTCCCGCGTGCCCATCCGCAGCGCCGCACGGATGGCCGCGTCGGCCGTGACCGCGTCGCCCGTCTTGTGCGCCGCCCAGGCGAGCTGATCGTAGCCATACACATCCTGGCGGACCCGGATCTCTTGGCGCAGCAAGGCCAGCGTTTCGGGCAGGCGCCGGTCGTGGTCGAGTAGGAACCCGGTCCAGACCCGGTTGAACGGCTCCGGGTTTTCCCGGGCGAACCGCTCCACCGCCGCGAAGTACTGCTCCGCCTGGGCCGAATCGCCGCGGGCGCGATAGGCGTCCGCGAGCAGCGCCAGCGTCGCGAGATCGGGCCTGAGCCGGACGGCCCGCTCGCCGTAGCGGATGGTGTGCGTCCAGCGGCGCCGCGCGAGCTCCAGCCGGGCGCGGGCCGCGAGCAGTCGATAGTCGTCCGGCGCCGCGGCGAGTCCGTCCCGAAGCGCCCGTTCGGCGTTGGCCAGCCGCCCGTTGCGCAGCTCGAGGTCGGCGACCCGCAGGTGGAACCAGGCCACCTGCTCGCGCGGCAGGTGGGGGCGACGCATGGCCTCGTCCCGCGCCGCACCCAGGATGTAGCGCGCCTCCGGCGTGCGGCCGCGGATCTCGGCCCAGCGCGCCAGCCGCGGGGCGACCGCGAGATTGCGCCATGCCCCCGCGAGGGCGCGGAACGTGCGGCCGGCTTCCTCGTACCGCCCGAGCTCGAGCTCGATCTCGCCCACCAGGGCCCGATACGCCACCTCGTCGGGCTCGAGCGCGCACAACAGCCGCGCGGCCTCGAGCGCCTCGACGAACCGGTGCTGCGCCAGGAGACTCGAGGCGAGCGTCAACCGCGCCTTGCCGTTCCGGAAGTCGCGGCGCGCGAGCGAGGCGCGGGCGGCGCCCTCGGCGCGGCGAAAGTCCTCGAGGTTCCCGGTCTCCCGCCCGCGCTGTTGGTAGAGCCCGGCGAGCTGTGCCCGGTCCGCCGCCCCCTGCGGGTCCCGCTCGGCCCGGCGCCGGTAGAATGCGATGTCCAGATTGCGGATCTCGCCTTCGGATAGCGCCGGGGCGGCACCGGCAGAGTGGAACCCGCCCACGCCCCACCACGCCGCCGCCGTGACCGCGGCGAGGAGCAAGACCGGCGGCAGCACGCGACGCCGCACCATCAGTGCGCCGCGGCGAGATACGGAAACGCCGGCAGGAACGCCCGGTCGTTCGCGTTGACGTTGTCGGTCGTCAACCCCGACGTGACGTTGTTCGGGTCCAGCAGGCTGCCGAAGATGGCGCTGAGCCCCGCGTCCACCACGTCGTCGGTCAGCTTGCGGCCGCCGTAGCCCGTGGTCGGGGCCAGGGCCCAGGTGAGCCAGCCGGCGTTCGCCCCCGGCTTGTCGGTCTGCACGATCAGCATGTCGGGCAAGAGCACGGCCGCCAGCGTGTTCTGCACCGTGGTATTGCGGCCCGCCACGTTGGCCACGAACGCCTTCAGCTCCACGGTGAAGTTGGCGACGTCCTGGCTCGGGCTCGTGGTGTTGTGGAACCCGTGGTTGCGCTTGGCGAACATCACCTCGCTGACCAGGGGGTTGCCTAGGCGTTCGATCTGATCGTAGGTGCGGTCCAGGTCGGGGCCGCCCACCACCTCGTCGCCGCAGGCAGCCGTCAGGGCCAGCCCGGCCATCCCGAGGACACTCCACAGTCTCATCGCGGTGCGCATCGAGTCGCTCCTCTGGTATCGAAGTCGGTGATTAGCGGCTGATCGTGCCCCACACCCCGATCCGGGGGGGGGGCGTGCCGGCGGTCGTGAGCTGACTCTCGGGCAGCTCCAGCACGATGGCGAGCGTGTTGATGCCGGCCAGGTAGTCCACGGCCGCGCCGGGCGCCCGGAAGGCGCTCGCCGTCGCGGTATCGGGCAGCTGCGACAGCGGCCCGCTCACCGGCTTGCGATCGGGGATGATGCGAAAGAACTGCTCCAGGTCCAGGAAGAACGGGTCGTCGCGCGGGCCGGCGAACACCTGCGTGCCCGTGGGCGAGCCGAACACCGCGTTGAAGCCGCCGCTCAGGCTCGGCCCGGTCGTGACGAGCTTGGTCCGCATCCCCGTCATGGCGGGCGCCACGGGCCCGCGGACCCGGACGCGCTGGTTCGCGCCGGTGCCCTCGAAAGTCACCTGGATCACCAGGTCTTCGACGGCGTCACCGGTGTTGTCGATCTTGAACTGGTACAGGAGATCGGGATCGAACGTCGCGGCCGTGGTCTGCCCCGGCGTGAGGGGCGACGAGGTCGTCATGACGAGCACGATGCGGGAGTCGCTCGAACCCGGGAACGCGTACACGTCGTTGACGTCCATCCTGGGGCTCAGCTCCACTTCGGGCGTGTCCTGGTGGTCGGACGCGCGGGCGCGCTCGATCAGGGCCGCGGTGCCGAGCACGGCCAGGAGCGACAGCGCCGCGGCGAGCCGGCGCCGGCCGGAAAACCGTAGGTTCATCGAACTCCTCCTCCAGCGGTGAAAACGCGAGACGGACGTAGAGTACCGTGGTCTCTACGCCCGTCGCCGGAGGTCGGATTGGCCGAGGAGCTAGTCGGAGCGCCGCAGCTCGCCGATAAGGAATGGGTCCTGCGTGGGCTGCGGCGATCCGCCCGCCGGCTCTTCGGTGACCGCCGTGACCGTGAACGCCAGGCCGCGTGGCACGGCTACCGCAGCGGTCAGCCGGCCGTCGGGCGACGTATTGAACGTCCCCAGGCTGACGGCCGGGTTGCCGGTCGCGATGGCCCAAAGCTGATAGGTGCGGCCGGCCGGCGCGGGCGGTAGCTCGAAGACGGCCAGCACCACCCGGTGGCGCGACGGATTGTAGAACAGACGAGCCGAGGGCGGCCGGCCGGTCGCGGCGAGGGCGGCCGTGGAAACGTCGGGCGCGAGGACCGCCTCGAGCAGGGAGTCACGTGCGGCGAGCGCCGCGCGCACCGCGGCACCTTCGCCGCGCTCCCGCCACCAGCCATAGCCG
>JBOHSA010000063.1:0-3115 GCA_050732995.1 Gemmatimonadales bacterium
GCCTCGCGCAGCGCCCCGCGGCCGCGCGGCTGTCGGTCCAGCACACGCGCGCGGCGCACGACGAAGACGCCGCGATCCCTGTCGCCCAGCCAGCGCCCCGACACCACCCACCGCGTGCCGCCGCGCGCGGCGTACCCTTCGGGCCAGCGGAGCCGCAGGTCGCCGCCGCAGGGCCCGCCGACCACGCGGGCGTCCACCACACCGCCCGCGGGAGGAGCCGGATCCGTGAGGTGGACGACGGCCGCTCGCATCTCGCTTCCCGCCTCCTCCCCCCTTTCCCCCCCCGGCATCCCGGCGGCCCACACACCCGCGCACGTTGCGGCCCGCTCCCGCCCCGCCGCGGCGCCCCACAGCGCCCCGGCAACCAGCGCGACCCCGAACGCGGCCCCGACGGGGGCCGGGCGATGCAGCAGCGCCGCGCCGGCGAGGACGGACAGTCCTATGCCCCACGGTCCCACACCCCACGCTTCGGCGGCCGATAGGCACGCCCAGACGCCGGCGCCGAACGCGAGCGCGAGCCAGAGAATCGGCGGCCGCATCCGCCGGCCGCCTCAACCCGGCATGAGCCGGACTAGAGGATTGTGGCGGGCTTGGCCCCGCAGCGCGGCGCGAGGCCGATCTTGCGGAACCCTTCCAGCAACACGACGTCGAGCTTCGCCTTCTCTTGATCGGTGGACAGCGACAGCTCGGTGAGGATCTCCCCCTGTCGGGTGGAGACGTAACGCGGCGACAGACGGTTGAGGGCGTAGACCAACACATCGCCGCGGCAGGTGTCGCACCCGCAAAACGCGGAGAACCTCGGGCGCAGGCGATCGTACTCGCGATGCACCACCTCCCACGTCACGTTCGTCACCCCACGACGGCCAGCTCCTGGCCCAGCGGCCAGCCCGTGAAGGTCGAGCCGGTGGTGCCGGTGAGTCGCACCCGGCGATAGGTCCCGATCCACGCGTCGGGCCCTTCGACCAGGGCGACTTTGTTCGTGCGGGTCCGCGCCTGGAGCAGGCCGCCCCGCTTGGCGCGGCCCTCGACCAGCACCTCGTGGACCGTGCCGACGAGCCCGACGTTCCGGAGGCGGGCGACGCGACGGACGGCCGCGATGAGGCGCGCCAGCCGATCGCCGGCCTCGTCGTCCGGCACGCGGTCCTTGAGTCGCGTCGCCGGCGTCCCGTCCCGCGGGGAGTACTTGAAAGTGTAGGCATCGTCGAATCCGACCGCGTCCACCAGCGAGAGAGTCTCCTGGAAATCGTCCTCGGTCTCGCCCGGGAAGCCCACGATGAGATCGGTGGTGAGGGCGATCCCCGGCACCGCGGCACGCAGGGCCGCGACGACTTCGAGATAGCGGGCGCGGTCGTACCGCCGGAGCATGCGCCTGAGCGTGCGCGAGCTGCCGCTCTGGGCCGGGAGGTGGACGTGTTCGCACACCGCGGGGCTGTCGGCCATCGCCGCCAGAACCCGCGCGGTGAAGTCGGTGGGATAGGGGGAGGTGAACCGCACGCGCCGGATTCCCTGCACACCCCCCACCGCGCGGAGCAGGTCCGCGAAATCGTGCTCGCCATCGTGGTAGCTGTTGACCGTCTGGCCAAGGAGCGTCACCTCGCTTGTCCCCGCGGCGGCGAGGCGTGCCACCTCGCGCACCACGTCGGTCAACTTGCGGCTTCGCTCCGGGCCGCGCGTCATCGGAACGACGCAGAAGGTGCACCGATAATCGCAGCCGCGTTGCACGGTCACGAACGCCGATGCGGCGTCCGGCCGGGCGGGCGGGACGTCCTCGTAGTGCTCCCAGCCCCGGAACGCCACGTCGGCGGCGCGCTCGCCCTGCCGGGCCCGCGCGATCAGCTCCGGCAGCCCCCGGTAGCCGTCCGGGCCGATCACGAGATCCACCTGGGGGACCCGCTCGAGCAGTGTCGGACCCAGCCGCTGCGCCATGCAGCCCACGACGCCGAGCACGTCCCCGGGCCGCTTGTGCCGCTTGAGCTCGCCCAGGCGGCCGAGCACCCGCTGCTCGGCGTGATCCCGCACGGCGCAGGTGTTCACCAGCAGGACGTCGGCCGTGGCGGGATCGTCGGTGCGAACGTAGGCGTCGTCCCCGCGCTCGAGCAGCCCCACCAGCAGCTCGGAGTCGGAGACGTTCATCTGACAGCCGTAGGTTTCGATGTAGACGCGCCGCATATCAGTCGACCGTCACGGGAAGTCGTGGACGGAGATCCCAGTCCGCAGAAGGAAGATAGACGGAGAGGTAATCTTCCGTCAGGACGTCGATCTGGCCGGCCCGGTGACCGCTCACTACGCCGTCCGCCCGGGCGCCGCGCCGGGCCGCGCGGTACGCGGCCGCTTTCACCGCCCCCAGCGCCCGTAGCTCAGCCGCCCGGTCGCGGATCGCGGCGGGCGGCACCTGGTCGGGCAGGCGAGCCGCGGCGGCGTCCGGGCGGACGCTGAACGGGAACACGTGGAGGTAGGTGAAGGGCAGCGCGTCGACCAGCGCGAGCGTGGCGGCGTGGTCGGCGGCCGTCTCGCCCGGAAAGCCGGCGATGATGTCGGCGCCGAGGCCGAAGACCGGCAGGCGCGCCGCCAGGAATTCGAGGCGGCCGCGGTAGGACTCGGCCGTGTACCAGTGCCGGCCCATGCGCCGGAGGAGGCGGTTCGACCCGGACTGGAGGGGCGCGTGGAGGTGCGCGGCGAGGTGGCGGGGGACCGCGACGAGCAACCGCGCGATCCGGTCGTCGACCTCGGTGGCCTCGATCGAAGAGAGCCGGAAGCGGACGGACGGCACCGCGGCGATGAGGGCCTCGAGCAGCTCGCCCAGTGGACGTCGGCCGTCGTGCGTGGGGGGGGGGGCATCCCGGCCGTACGTGCCGATGTGGACGCCGGTCAGCACCAGCTCGGCGTGATGCTCCGATAGCGCCGTCGCTTCGCGAACCAGCTCCGCGACGGACCGCGACCGGTTCTTCCCGCGTGCGATCGTGGTCGCGCAGAAGGTGCAGTGCTCGTCGCAGCCGTCCTGGATCTTGAGCCATCCCCGCGCGCTCGCGGGGAAGCGCCGCAGCACGGGATCGACGCGCGGGGCGGCGACGCCGGCCGCACGCAGCACGACGGCCGGATCGGCGCCGCCCACGAC
>JBOHSA010000064.1:0-2665 GCA_050732995.1 Gemmatimonadales bacterium
GCGCGACCGTCCGGCGGACGGGGCGCCGCGCCCGGCGCGGTCGCCACGCGCTCGGCAGGCTGCCCGGCTGCCCGGCCCCCGAACAGCCGCAACAACCCCTCGTCCAACGTCTCCTCCATCACCACGCGGTTCTGATGGGCGGCCACCACGCGCTTGAGCTCCGGAATCCGCCCCCCCTCGGCCCGCAGATACAGCGGCATCACGTAGATGAGCGATTCCTCGATCGGAATGACGAGCAGATTGCCGCGGATCACGGTGGACCCGCCCCGGTCCCAGAGCGAAAGCTGCCGCGCGATCTCGGTGTCCTGATTGATCCGGTTGACGATCTGCGCCGGCCCGAACACCAGGCTCTGCTTGGGGAAGCGATACACCACCAGCCGGCCGTAATGCTCCCCGTCGTTCCGCGCCACCATCCACGACGCCAGGTTGTCCTTGCCGCGCGGCGTGAACGGCACCATCAGAATGAACTCCGCCTGCCGCTCCTCGGGCAGCCGCATCACCATGTGCCGCAGGAACGGATCGGCCCGCTCGGGCGCCCGCGACAGCACCGGCTTCTGCCACTGGTCCTCGCGATGATAGAAGATCTCGGGCTCGGCCATGTGATACGTCGCATACAGGTCGCTCTGCACCCGGAACAGGTCCTCGGGATAGCGCAGATGCGCGCGCAACCCGGCCGACATGGCATCGAGCGGCTGAAAGATCCCCGGGAAGATCTTGGCGAACGTGCGAATCAGCGGATCGGCCGGGTCGGCGAGATACGCGGTGACCGTGCCGTCGAACGCGTCGATCACCACCTTCACGCTGTTGCGCATGTAGTTGACGCCGTCGGCGAGCCCCTGCGCGTACGGGTACCGGTCGGTGGTCGTATAGGCGTCGAGAATCCAGCGCAGCCGGCCCGCTCCTGCCCCGCCCTCGTCGATCACCATGTACGGATCGCTGTCGAACGTGAGGAACGGCAGGGCCAGGCGCGCCCGCTGGCGGATGCCGCGGAAATACAGCGCGCGGCTCTCGTTGGTGATGTCGCTCGACAGCAGCACTTTGAGCGAGCGGAAATACGTCGCGAGCACCAGCCGGCGGAACAGCGATGTCACGGGCACGCCCCCGCTGCCATCGTAGCGCGTGAAGATGTTCTCATCGCCCGAGGGATAGTCGAACTCACGCTGGCCGGTGCGCGCGAACACCCACGAATCGGTGAGCTCGCCGAAATAAATCTCGGGCCGCGTCACCCGCAGCGACACGCTCGATACGGGGGGCAAATCCTTGATCAACAGGACCGGGAGCCCCTCCTCGGTGACCTCGTTCACGGGGCCGAGCGTCAGGCCCATGCCGTGGGTGAACGTCAGCCGCTCGTTGATGAACGTCCGGGTGGGCAGCGACGCGGGGTTGAGCTCGCGCGGCGACAGCATGACCTGGCGGTAGCGCCCGTCGACCATGTAGCGGTCGTCGTCCACCGAGACGAAGTCGTAATAGGTGCGGATCTCCTGGAGCTGGCTGAACGTCTGGAGCAGGGGGTCGCGGTCCCACAGCCGCACGTTGTCGATCGTGGGCCGGTTGGCCCGGATGTCCCGCTCGGTGAGCGTGGCTTCGCCCGAGAGGTCGCGCGTCGTCACGCTGTCCAGGCCCCACGCCCGGCGGGTCGCCGCGATGTGCTGGGCGAGCTGCGGCGTCTCCTTCGACAGCTCGTTCGGCGCCACGACGAGCCTCTGGACCGCCGCGGGATAGAGCAGGACGCCGAGCAGTGAGACGGCGAGATAGATCGCGAGCGCGAGCAGGGCATTGCGCGCGAGGCGCGCGCTGCGCGCGCCCCAGAGCACGAGCCCCGCGCCCACGATGGCCGCCACGCCCGCGAGCCGCAGGCCGAGGAGCGTGCCATGCAGGTCGGCAAAGCTCGCCCCGACGAGCGGTCCCGTGGTCGAGTGCAGCAGCCCGGGCAGCCGCACGAAGAAGACGCGCAGCGCGGTGAGCAGGAACAACAGCGCAAGCAGCAGCGCGACGTGCAGCCGGGCGGACGGCTCGACGGTCACGTTCTTCTGGTGGACGACCACGTCGCCGCGCATCACGTACAGCGCGCCCGCCGCGATCAGGGCCAGCAGCGCCAGGCCCGTGAGCAGGCCGAGCAGCCCCGTGATCACCGGGACGGTGAAGACATAGTAGGAGAGGTCCCGGCCGAACACCGGATCGGTCACGCCGAACGGCGTGCGGTGCAGGAACGCGAGCACGCGCAGCCAGCCGCTCGAGGCGGGGAGGGCGATGAGCAGCGCGAGGCCGAGCGCCGCCGGCAGCGCGAGGCGGCGCACCAGGCGCGTCACGTCCACCGGCGGTGCGTCGCCGCGCAGCTGCACCACCACGGGATTGGGGACGACGCCGCGCTGGGCGAAGCGCAGGTTGGCGTAGAGGAAGGCGAACGTGAGGCCGCCCACGGCGACGCCGAGCAGCGTGGCGGCGACGATCCGGGTGGCGAACACGCGCTCGAAGCCGATGGAGCTGTACCAGGGCCATTCCGCAAGCAGCCGCACCAGCGGGGGCAGGAAGAGCGCGAGCACGGCGAGGGCGATCAGCACGCCGAGGCCGCGGTTGGCGCGGCGGCGGCCGGGGAGCGTCAGGGTACGGCTGAGGGGGGGGGGGGGGGGGGGAGACCGGTCATGGAGCGGAAGGTACGTCAAGC
>JBOHSA010000065.1:0-3808 GCA_050732995.1 Gemmatimonadales bacterium
GGAGGGGGGGGAGACGCGTAGCCGGAGCGGCCGGCCCGAAGCCGGCAGGACCAGCCGCCGCCCTGCGCCGCACGGCGTGAGGGCGGCGTTTTCATGAGGAGCGACGAGGTGACTATCGTGGGTGAGATCACGCCGAAACGGATCGCGGAACTCCGGGCCCGCACGGGTGCCGGGATGATGGACTGCAAGCGCGCCCTCGCAGAGGCGGGCGGCGATCTGGATAAGGCTGCCGAGATCCTGCGCGCGCGGGGATCGGCGAAGGCGGACCAGCGCGCCGGTCGGACCGCGTCCGAGGGGCTGATCGAGGCCTACGTCCACTTCAACGGCAAGGTGGGCGTGCTGGTCGAGCTGAACTGCGAGACCGATTTCGTCGCGCGCACCGAAGGATTCCGCCAGCTCGCCAAAGACGTCGCCCTGCACGTCGCCTCCGCCCGGCCGATCGCCCTGCGGATCGAGGACGTCCCCGCGGACGTCGTCGAGCGCGAGAAGCGGATCTACGAGGCGCAGGTCGCCGCCGAAAAGAAGCCCGCCCACGTGAAGGCCAAGATCGTGGAGGGCCGGATCAAGCAGTTCTACGAGGAGAGCGTCCTGCTCGAGCAGAAGTTCGTGAAGGACGACTCGCGGACGGTGGGCGACCTGATCAAGCAGGTCGCGGCCACCACCGGGGAGAACGTCACCCTGCGGCGCTTCGTGCGCTTCGAGCTGGGCGGGAGCTGAGCGGGTGACCACCCTCGCCTATCCGCGGGCGCTGCTCAAGATCTCCGGCGAAGCGTTCGCCGGGGGCGGCGAGGGCTCCGGGATCGACTTCGGGGTGATCGACCGCTTGACCGACGAGCTGAAAGCGGT
Organism: Gemmatimonadales bacterium; assembly: GCA_050732995.1. Lineage (GTDB taxonomy): Bacteria > Gemmatimonadota > Gemmatimonadetes > Gemmatimonadales > GWC2-71-9 > JBOHSA01. The sequence continues at coordinate 847 of JBOHSA010000065.1, forward strand.
GGCCGCCCTGGGGGTCCAGCTGGGCCTGGTGGTGGGCGGCGGCAACATCCTGCGCGGTACCAGCGCCAGCCAGCAGGGGATGGACCGGGTCTCGGCCGATTACATGGGCATGCTCGCCACCGTGATCAACGCCCTGGCGCTCCAGGATATCCTGGAGAAGAAGGGCGTGGACACGCGCGTGATGACCGCCATCCGGATGGAGGAGCTGGCCGAGCCCTACATCCGCCGGCGCGCCGTGCGTCATCTGGAGAAGGGACGGGTGGTGATCTTCGCCGGCGGCACGGGAAACCCCTATTTTTCGACCGACACCGCGGCGGTGCTCCGGGCCCTGGAGATCGAAGCCCGGGTCCTCATGAAGGCCACCACGGTGGACGGCGTTTATACCGCGGACCCGAAGAAGGACCCGCAGGCGCGGTTCCTGCCGGCGCTCACCTTCCAGGAAGCGCTCGTGAACGGCTACGCCGTGATGGACGCGAACGCCTTCGGGCTCTGCAAGGAGAACAAGCTCCCCATCGTGGTCTTCAACATCAACCAGCCCGGCGCGACGGCCAAGGTCCTGGCCGGGGAGCGCGTCGGCACGATCGTCCAATGACCCTTCCGGAGCATGCGAAGCAAGCGCGCCAGCTGATGGACAAGGCGGTGGAGGCCGTCAAGCGCGAGATGGCGACCGTCCGCACGGGCAAGGCCACGACCTCGCTGCTCGATCTGGTGCGGGTCGACGCCTACGGCAGCGAGATGCCGCTGAACCAGGTGGCCAGCGTCGCCGCCCCCGAGCCGAAGCTCCTGACCATCCAGCCCTGGGACAAATCACTGCTCAAGGCCATCGAGAAGGCGATTCTCGCATCGGACCTCGGGCTCACGCCCTCCAACGACGGCAACCTCATCCGGATTCCCCTGCCGCCCCTCACCGAGGAGCGGCGGAAGGAGCTGGCCAAGGTGGTGCACCGCTTCGCCGAGGAAGGGCGCGTCGCGATCCGGCACGCGCGTACCGACGCGATCAACCGGATCAAGAAGACCGAGCACGTGTCCGAGGACGACAAGAAAAAGGCCGAGAAGGACGTGCAGAAGCTGCACGACGACCACGTCAAGCTGGTCGAAGAGGTGCTCAAGACCAAGGAAGCGGAGATCATGGAAGTCTAGATGGCCGAAGACCCGCTGTCGCAGATCCGGCTCAACGGCGCGATCCCGCGCCACGTCGCCATCATTATGGATGGCAACGGGCGCTGGGCGCGCGAGCGGCACCTCCCCCGGCCGCTGGGGCATCGCGCCGGCATGAAGGCCGTCCGGGAGACGGTGGAGGGGGCGATCGAGGCCGGCGTCGAGGTGTTGACCCTTTTCGCGTTCTCGGACGAGAACTGGCAGCGGCCGCCGAGCGAGATTTCGGCGTTGATGGATCTGCTGGAGGAATACATCGCCGCGGAAGTGGCGGAGCTCCAGACGCAGGGCGTAGCCGTGCACATCCTCGGGGAGCGCGGCCGCCTGGGAGCCGCCGCCCGGTCGGCGGTGGACCGGGTCGAGCGCGAGACGGCGCCTGGCGCACGGCTCGCCTTGAATCTCTGTATCTCCTACTCGTCCCGCGCGGAGCTCGCCCGGGCGGCGCGTCTGCTCGCCGAGGAAGTGCTCAGAGGGACCAAGCGGCTCGAGGACCTGGACGAGCAGGCCCTGGCGGCCAAGCTGTACACCGCGCCGTGGCGCGACCCCGATCTCCTGATCCGCACGTCGGGGGAGCAGCGGCTCTCGAACTTTCTGCTGTGGCAGCTCGCCTACACGGAGCTCTTCCTGACCCCCGTCCTGTGGCCGGACTTCACCCGCCGGACGCTGTTCGACGCGATCCTCGACTACCAGCGCCGGGAGCGCCGGTTCGGTAAAGTCCCGGTCTGATGGCCTCCAACCTGGCGCGGCGCGTCGCGTTTGCGGTCGTCGCGATCCCGACCGTGCTGTGGGTCTTGTACCTCGGCGGCTGGCCGCTGGTCGGCCTCCTGTCCCTCGTCGGGGCGCTGGGCACCTGGGAGGTGTACGGGCTGGCGCAACGCCAGAGCGTGTATCCCTTCGCGGGCCTGGGACTGCTCGGCGCGGTGGCGATCCCGGTGGTCGCCTACTCCGGGCTGGTCGCGGCCTCCCAGCGGGAGGCCGTGGCGTGCTTCGTGTGTCCCGCACCGGTTGCGTGGATTCCGCTCGCGGCCCTGTGGCTGATGGCGATCTTCGGCGTGGCCATTCGCACCCGGGCCCCGAGCGAGCGCCCGCTGGCGGCCATCGCGATCACAGTAGTCGCCCCACTCTACGCCTCCGCGCTTCTGGCATTCGTGCTCGTGTTGCGTGGCGCGGCTCCCCGCTCCTGGATGGGGCTTGGGGCGGCGGCGCTCCCGCTCGTGCTGGTCTGGGTGTGCGATACGGTGGCGATGGCGGCGGGACGGCTCCTGGGCGGCCCGAAGCTCGCGCCGGTGCTCAGCCCGAACAAGACGTGGGCGGGCGCGATCGGCGGAACCCTCGCGGCGGTCGCGGCGGCTGTGGCCTACGGTCCGCTCGTGCTGGCGCGGCTTGACGCCGCCCCACTCCCCCCCCCCGGGCAGCTGGCGGTGCTGGGCGCCGTAGTCTCCGTGTTCGGACAGCTGGGGGACGTGGCCGAGTCGCTGCTCAAGCGCGAGAGCGGCGTCAAGGACTCCTCGAGCCGGATTCCGGGTCATGGCGGTGTCCTGGACCGGTTGGACTCGCTCTATTTCGCCGTGCCGGCGGCGGCCATCCTGGGGTCGTTGTTCCTATGACCGTCGGCGTCGCGGTGCTCGGCTCCACCGGCTCCATCGGCTCGTCCGCCTTGCAGGTACTCGCCCGCCAGCGGGGGCGCTTCCGGGTGGTGGCCCTGACGGCGCACACGAACGGCGAGCTGCTCGCGCGCCAGGCGGCGGAGTTCCGCCCCGCCTACGTCGGGCTGGTCGATGGCGCGACGCGGGACGCGGGGGGGGGG
>JBOHSA010000066.1:0-9016 GCA_050732995.1 Gemmatimonadales bacterium
AGCCTAGACCTAGGTGCTTCGCTTGTAGTTGCGACGGAGCCGACCGGCCACGTGGAGGGTGCACCCGACTGTCCCCAAAGGACGGCTTCCAAGGACACACTCCATGTGGTTTGCAGGTACGCAGGTCTTGGCGATGTAACGATCGACGGACGATTCCTAGTGCCGCGGTCCGACAGTGGGATTACTCTAAGCAAGTCACAGGACCCTGGGAGCACGGATGTCTTGAGTGCGGTAGTCACTGTGACAAAGGACGGACTGGTCCTGCACTCGAAACGACATGCGTTCAGATTCCGATACGGAGAGTAGCCGCCGAGGAAGCTTCATAGATCCGCGGGCGCTGGCTCTAGTAATCGTGAACATAGTGGAATCTGCGGACTGTCCCTGCTGTCAGGACGGTTGCTCCAGATTGGACGCCGCTGACCGACGGCCACCCCGACGCTCCAGCTCCAGCCGCAACGCCGCCACCGTGTTCCGATGCGCCCCGATCAGCTCCGCCGCTTCACCCAGATGGCCCCCTGTCTTCCACAACGACACCACCCGCCGCTGCGTCGCCCGATCCGTCCCCCGCTCGAACTTGAGTGCAAGCTGAAGTTGCGGCGGCAGGTGCTGCAACAGCACGGCGCCGGCGCCGTCCCGCCGCGCGCGGAGGTACGCCGGAACCAACGCGTCCCGCAAGTCCCGCAGATTGCCACGATAGTGCCCGGCCTCGAGCGCCCCAAGCGCCTCGGGCGCGAAGGCGCCCGGTCCGTCAGCCACCCCCGTGAGGGCGGCCGCCTGCCCTAGGAATCGTTGGGCCAGCAGCGCGATCTCCTCCCGCCGCTCCTCGAGCCGCGGCAGCACGATGATGCAATGCCCCAGCCGGTAGCGCAGGTCCGGCAGCAGGCGCTTGCGCTCCACCAGGACGTCCGGATGCTCGCCGATCCCGATCACGAGCCGGCAGCCGAGCGGTACCACGTGATCCGATCCCACGGGCCGGTACGTCCGGGTATCGAACGGCCCGAGCAACATGTACTGCACCGCCCGGTGCAGCAGATGGAAGTCGTCGAACAGGAGTGTCCCCGTCCCCGCGCGGGCGAACAGGCCGGCCCGGTCGCGCACGGCGCCCGTGAACGCGCCACGCACGTGGCCGAAGATCTCGCTCTCGGCAAGCTCGGGCCGGATCTCCCCCCCTGCCTTCTCGGTGAGATCCCCTGCCCGTCCACTCAGCTCGTGCAGCGCGCGCGCGAAGAACGTCTTGCCCGTGCCGGTCTCGCCCACGAACACGACGGGTGTGAGTGCCGGCGCGAACACCTCGAGCTCGCGCACGACCGCCAGCATCGCCGGGACTGGAGCACGGCGCGATCCAGCATGCTCGGCGAGCGATCCGACCTGGGCATCAAACCCCCAGGGACAAGCAGTGCGGTAGTGCCTGGGCGCAGGAACTACGAGGGAGACGATCAAGGACTAATCGGGCGCCCCGAGTCGCACCTGTCAAGCCATCCGATCCCCCTGACCGACCACCCCCACCACTTCCTCCAGAACTTCCAGAACCTTGTCGACAGTTTCTTCTTCGTGCGCCAACGACACGAAATTGTATGCCGTCCGCTTGAACAGCAGCCCCCGTTTCGCGCATCCCACGGCCACCGCGCGCGACAGGTCCTCGCTCGCGTAGTGCAGGAACGACATCTCCGCGACCCCTCCCACGCCCGTCACGACCTCGGGGTGGGAGCGCTGGAGGCGATACAGGCCGTGGAGCAGGCGCGTGCCGACACGGTGCAGATGGTCGCACACGCGCTCCCGCTCGAACACCTCGAGGGTCGCCTTGCCCGCGGCGAGCCCCACCGACTCCGTCGCCAGGGTGGAGGAGATCCAGGTGCGGCTCACCCCGGCCATGAGCTCGGCGCGCCCGCCGAGCGCCGCCAAAGGGAAGCCGTTGGCCATCGCCTTGCCGAGCACCGTCAGATCGGGAGGAATCCCGTAGCGTTCCGCCGCGCCGCCCACCGCCAGGCGAAACGCCGTCTTGATCTCGTCGAACACCAGCACCACGCCCGCGCGCTCCGTCTCGGCGCGTAGCGTCTCGAGCCACGCCCGCGTCGGCTCCACCACGACCAGCGGCTCCACCACGACCACCGCCAGCTGCCGTCCCCGCTCGCGGATCAGCGCCCGTGTCCCGTCCACGTCGTTGAACGGCAACTCGGCGTACAGGGCCCGGGTCGCGGCGGGGACGCCCGCCGCCGCCTCGCCCTGGCACCAGTCGAGCCACCCATGGTAGCCGCACCCCAAGACGTGGTCCCGGCCGGTCGCCACGCGGGCCAGGCGCACCGCCGCCGCAACGGCCTCGGCGCCCGTCTTGAAGAACCGCACGCGCTCGAGCCACGGCATACGGCCCGCCAGCGCCTCGGCCAGCTCCTCCTCCACGACCGGCGGCAGCGGCCCTACGACCCCCGCCGCGATCGCCGCCTCCGCCGCGCGGGCGACCGCCGGATGGCCGTAGCCGAGCGCCACCGCGCCCAACGCCATGACGCAGTCCACGTACTCGCGCCCGTGCTCGTCCCACACCCGGCAGCCGGAGGAGCGGACGAGCCGCGCCGGCAACGCCGGATCGTCTCCGCCCCCGTGGCCGTACAGCGCCTCGGGGCGCTTACTGCCGGTCGACGTGAAGCCGGGAACGCGCCAGTCGCTCACCGTATTTCACCACCTCGATCGCCATCGCGCGCAGCAGCCGCGCCTCGCGCGCGTCCAGGGGAACCCGATGCGCCACATCCCGCACCGTGCGCATCACGGCTTCGGCATTGCGGGTCTTGAAGAACTCGATCGTGCCCAGCGCGCGCGCGATGTCCGTGAACAGCCGCTCCAGCTCCTCGGTCGCCGCGGGCTCCGCCGTGCGGCGTGGCGGCTTGAACGGGCGCGCCTCGTCACCCCGGGCCAAGGCGAGCTCGTAGAGCATGAGCGCGACGGCGTGCGCGAGGTTGAGCGAGGGGTACTCGGGGTCCGTCGGGATCGTCACGACGTGGTGGCAGCGGTCGAGCGCCTCGTTCGACAGTCCCTTGTCCTCCCGTCCGAACACGAGCGCCACGGGGCCCGCTGCCGCCCGATCGAGGATCTCCACCGCCGCCTCGCGCGGCCGCTGGAGCGTGCGTTTGGCCGTCCGCCCCCGCGCCGTGAATCCGACAACGTGCACGCATTCGGCGAGGGCCGCCTCGAGTGTCGCGCACACGCGTACCCGGGCCAGCACGTCCTGGGTCTGGTGGGCGATCCCCTCGATACGGTATGCGTCGTACTCCCGCGGGCCGACCAGGCGGAGGTCCCGGAACCCGAAGTTCTTCATCGCGCGCACCACGTGGGCGATGTTGACCAGGTCTTGGGGCTCGTGGAGCACGACCGTCACGCTCATGGGGAGAGCTCGGAGACCGCTGATTGCGGATTGTGGATTGCGGATTGCGGAATTGCCTGGGCAGGTTCGATTCCGGGGGTCAGGCCCCGTGGACGAACGCTGCGCGGTCCATTCCGCAATCCACATTCCGCATTCCGCATTCGCTTCATCCGATCAGCTCCAGTACCCCGAACTGCTCCGGGCTCTGCCGGTCGCCGCGCAGCCACACCCAGCTGCCGCCGCCGCTCCAGACGAGCTGCCCCGCCCGCCGCACGCGTCCCGGCAGCATCTCGTTAATGATAAGGTCGAACCGCACCCGTCCGCCGACGTAGGCGCGCAGCCACTCGGGCCACGCGATGCTCAGGGTGACGCGGTATCCGGCGTCGGTCGCCCGCCAGGCGCCGCGCACCGCTGCCGGATCGCCGGAGGTGCCGCCCACCGGACTCACGCGCAGCTTCCCGTCCCCTTCCGGGATTATCAAGTAGCCGTGATGTCCTTCTCCCTTCGCTCTTCTCCCTTCCCCCGTGACATAGACCTGCAATCCATCCGAATGGATGTCGTCCGGCTCGTTGTCGAGGCGCAGCGGCGGAGCGTCCGCAGGCCGGAACCAGGGATCGGGTTTGGTCACCTCCACCGCGAGATAGAGCGCATCGTCGTCCCACCCGGCAAAGGCCCGGGCGGCGAAGTCGTCCGGACCGGGATACGGCTCCTCGCTGCGGCGGTACTGGTCCTCGAGATCGAGGGCGAGCGGCTCGCTCGGGTCGAATCCGTCGGGGGAGCCGTCCAGCGCCGGCGGCGGATCGAGCCGCAGGGCCGTCCCCGTGGCCGGCGTTCCCGCGGGCTCGATCTCGAGGAAGGGCCCCGGGCGCTCCGAGTGCTCCCGGTCGCCCGCGAGCCGGACCTCGCCCGTCGGCGACGTGACGGCCCAGGCCCCGCCCGTAATCCGATGGCGGTCCGTGCCGGCGAGCGTCGCCACTTCGATGAGATCGCCCTGCACGCGAACGCCCCCCCTCCCCTCCCCCACCCGGATCGACGAACGTTCGACTCCGGGCTCGAGGAGGGTGACGAGCCGGAGATTGCGTCCCCGGGCGCGCGCCACCCAGAACGTCTCCGGCGCTCCCGCCGATGCATCGGGACCTGGCCGGCCGGGCGCGGTGGCACGGAGCAGCTCGCCCGAGAACACCAAATGGGCGGTGAGCCGGGCGCCGTCGGCCGTGGCTTCGATGACCAGCGGGCGCTCGCTGTTGGCGGGGCACTGCTCCACCTGGGTCACGAACTCGTCCGCCAGCGCGCCGGGACCCCAGGACTCCCGCGTCGTGACGCGTGACTCACCCGCGATGTGCCACGGGAGCTCGAGCACCCGGTCCTCCACGCCGCTGAGCTCCACGACATCGAGCAGGTAGGCGGGCCCGGCGACCACCGAGCGTGTGACCTCCCACTCTCCCTCACCCTCTTCCCCCCAACGTCCACGCACCCAGGCCCACTCCCCCTGCACGTCGAACATCTCGCACACTGCCGCGGCTGGATCCTGGGACGCCCCGTTCAGGCGCGGCGCGTTGTGGGCGAGGGTCGAGCGGTACCAGAACAGGTCGCGCGCGACATAGGAGCCCGTGCCGGGGTCCGCCAGCCAGTGGACGCCGTTCGCGTGCAGCGTGAGATGCAAGCGGTCCGGGTGGCCGTGGCCGCCGCCGTACGACCCGCACTCGAGACTCACATACCGGTCTGCCGCGCGCAGGATCGCGAGACCCTGATCCTCGAGCAGCACGGACGCGGGGCGCCACTCGTCCGCCGACGGAAGCTCCGGTAGCATTTCGAGCAGGGCCCACCAGGAGAGACAACCTCGCGAGAGGGGAGAAGGGAGTGGTTCCTTGGGCGCCTCGTGCAGATACGATTCCAAGAGTTCCGGCAGGGGTGCGGGCACGCGATACAGCATGGCGATCCAGCTCGCCAGCTCCTCGGAGCGTCCTGCTCCCCGCTCCCTGCTCCCAAGTAGAGCAAGCCCCACTTCCCACGTCTCGACGAACGCCGGCTGGGCGAGCGACATGCCGAACCGGGCGTCCTTGCGGGCTGGGAACGTGAGGTCGGGAAGCGCGGAGCGCGCCGGCGCCAGGAGCGCCGCCTCGAGCCGGTCGGCCAGGCGGGAGCCTGCCGCGAACTCGAGCCCCGCGCCCCGTCCCCACCACGCCCCGGTGAGCAGGCCGCGGAGCGCGAACAGGTGGTAGTTCTCCCCCTCGTACCACATCCCGTCCGGGCGAAACCCTTCGAGCAGGTGCGCCAGGAGCCCGGTGGGCCCCTCGATCGCCCGCTGCAACAGCTCCTGGTCCTCGAACCACACGGCAATCGCCGTGAGCGCGGCGTTATTCCAGGTCTGCCGGTTGGAATACCCCTCATCGAATTCGCCGATCAAGTTCGCCGCCTCGTCCGCCACTTGCGTCACGGCGCGCGCCGTCGGCTCGTCGAGCGCGCCTGCTGCCCGCAGCAGCTGCGCCGCCGCGAGGTAGTTGCACAGCCAGATCGACTCCTGGTAGGTCGAGAAAAACAGCCGTGCGGGGCCGAGCACGTTGTCGCGATTCGGATAACGCCAATAGCGTTCGCCGTACGCCGCCAGGATCTCGCGCGCGCGACCGCCCGCGGCGGCCGGACCGCCGAGGGCGGCCAGGGCCGCGAGCTGGGCCGCCCGTTCGGCCAGCCACAGGTGCTGGTAGCGCGCCCAGTGGCGATCGTGCCGCTCCCCGGTGTAGCGCTTGCCGCAACGGGCGCAGCGGTGCGCGCCCGGGCTCCACGGGTCGAACGCGAGCGGCCGGGCGTCCTCCGGGCACACCCCGCCGTCCATCGACAGCAAGGCCTTGGCATCCGGAATGTGGGGCGCGTGGGCCAGGATCGGCTCGGCCCGTTCGGTCAGCCGGGCGAGCAGCGCCTGGAGGTCCGCCGAGCCGGCGATCACCTCGCGCCGGGCGGTCAGCAGCTCGGCGGTCACCACGCGCGCACCCCTTCGCGCGCCCACCGCACGGGGAGCACGGTCGCCCCGCTCGCCAGCGCCGCCGCGAAGGCCGGCCGCGGGTCGTCGCCGGCGAGGAAGAACATCGAGCCGCCCGCTCCCGCCCCGGCTGCCTTCCCCCCCAGAACCCCGGCGTCGGTCATCGCCTGCTCGAGGCGGGCCATCTGCGGGGTCTGCATATCGGGGTCGAGCGCCTGCTGGTGCTTCCAGTTCTCCGACAGCAACGCTCCCACCCGGGCCGCGTCGCCGGCGCGGAGCGCCTCCACCATCCGTTCCGCGGTTTGCTTCATCGCCCGCAGGGCGCCCGCGACCGCCGGCTCGCCCCGCTCGTAGGCGCCCATGACCCGCGCGATGGTCTGCCCTGACACGCGCGACACGCCCGTGTAGCACAGAATCGTCCGGCGCTCGAGCGCCGCCGCGAACGCGGGGTCGAGCGTGATGGACTCGATCCCCACGTCGGGATCCCGGAAGCTCAGCCGGTTGCAGCCGCCGAGCGCCGCCGCGAGCTGGTCCTGGCGCCCGCCCGGATGCCCGGCTTCCAGCACCTCGAGCTGCCAGCCCGCGTCGGCGAGCTCGCGCGCGTCGAGACGCTCCTGCCGGGCCGCCGTGAGACAGGCCACCAGCGCGACGTCGAGCGCGCCGGAGGTGCCGAGCCCCGAGCCCAGGGGGGCATCCGACCGCGTGGTCAGCGTGCAGGGCCCGAGCACGGGGAACATGCGCAGACCGGCCTTGAGGAGGTCGAGCTTCCCGTCGAGCACCAGCCCGCCAGAGTTGGCGCACTCCAGCTCCTGTCCGAGGTCCTCCGATACGAGCCGGATCCGCCGGCCGCCGAGGGTCAGCTCGACGTGCGCCGCCAGGCGGATGGCGGCACTGACGACCACGCCTCCCTCCCGCTGGGAAAAGGGCGGCACGTCGGTCCACCCGCCGGCGAAGTCGAGCCGGACGGGGGCCGAAGCGCGGTAGTGGCTGGGGAGCTCACGCCGTTTCACGGACCAATCCACCAGTCGGCCAGGGTAGGCAGCTCCCCCCGCAGGTCCATGCGCACGCCGCGGACGCGACGGTTCATTCCCTGCACGCCCCGGGCATGGTAAAGGAAAGCGACCGGCACCTCCTCGGCGAACATCCGTTGCGCTGCCGCGTGGTCGGGGGCCGTGGGCAGGCCGGTGAGCCGGGCGAGGGACGTCAAGTAGCCCAGGGCCAGGTCGCCGGGGATGCCCATGACCGCCGCGTCGAAATCGTGCCGCGCCCCGTGCACGCGGTCGAGGAAGGCGGACAGCTCGAGCTGTCGCACGGTGACGGCGAACCCGGCGGTCGCGAGCTGGGCCTGCACCATCTGCTCGAGCGCGGCCTCGCCGCTACCCACGGTGAGCAGCTCGAACGCCACCCGCCGCCCCCCCCCGCCCCCCCCCCCCGAGCAGACGCCGGGCCGAATCGGGCGCGTAGGGGACAGGCGGCACGGCGCGATACCCCGGCACGCCGGGGAGCACCGGCCCGTCGGCCCGCGTGGCGAAGCCGTACAGGAAGCCGTCGATGATCGCCGGGCGATCGAGCGCCAGCGCTACGGCCCGCCGCACGGCGCGGTCGTCGAACGGCGCCCGGCGGGTGTTGAACACGATCCCGTAGGGGAACAGCAGCGGGTAGTCGAGCACGGCGAGGCGCGGATCGCGCCGCACGAAGGCGGCGTGCGCCGGGCTGATCCCGGCAAAATCCAGCTCCCCCGCCGTCAGGGCGGTGAGCTTGGTGGTCGGCTCATCCACGACCACGACGACGAACCGCTCCAGCCGCGGCGGCCCGCCGAGCGCGGGCGGGAACGCGGGGTTCGCCTCGAATACCCAGCGCCGATTCGGCTCGTGCGCCACGAACCGAAAGGGTCCGTTCCCCACGGGGTGCGCGTTCCAGCTCGCGCGGCGCAGGCGGTCGCGCGGCACGGAGTCCAGGAGGTGGGCCGGAAGCACGGCGAGGTCGGTCAACACGTCGGGGACGCCCGACTGCGGCCGCGCGAACTGGAGCACGACGGTCGACTCGTCCGGCGTCGTCACGCGCGTGAGGGCGGCGAGGTCGGCCTGCCGCGGGTAGCCCGTCATCGGGTCGCGCGCGGCGTCGAGCGTCCAGGCGACGTCGCGCGCCGTGGTGAGCCGGCCGTCGTGCCAGCGCACGCCCGGCTGCAGCGTGAAGGTGAGGGCGCGCCGGTCGGCCGACCAGCGCCAGGTCCGCGCCAAATAGGGACGCACCGCGAGCGCGCTGTCGTAGCGTACCAGGGTGGTGAGCAGGACGTAGCGCTGCACCTGCTTCGCCAGCGGGTGCTCGGTGACCAGGGAGTTGATGCTCTGGAGGTCGGCGCCCGAGGCGAAGAGCACGGTCCGGGCCCGGCGCTCCGCGCCCGCCCCGACCCCGCACGCCCCCACCCACAGCGCCCCGCCCCCGACTCCCGCCAGCGCCAGCGATCGGATGAGCCGCCGCGTCACGCCCGGATTCTAGCGGGCGATGGGCGTCCGCGCGAGATTCCGGCCGTGATCGGGATGCTGGCCCGGCGCGCGGCCACGGCGGCCGCGGTCGTGTTGGGCGTCGTAACGCTGACCTTTTTCCTGCTGCACTGGGCGCCCGGCGACCCGGCGGCGCAGCTCGCCGGCTCGCGCGCCAGCCCCGAGCAGGTCGAGGCCCAGCGC
>JBOHSA010000067.1:0-16499 GCA_050732995.1 Gemmatimonadales bacterium
GCCCGGCTCGAGGCGGTGCGCGCGGCGCCGAGCGAGACCCGCGCCGCCGAAGCCGCGCTCGAAGCGACCACCGCCATCCGGGACCAGCTCACCCTGGTCGCGTCCGAATCGGGCGTCGTCCTCACCCGGTTCGCCGAGCCCGGCGAGGCCGTGGCGGCCGGCATGCCGGTCGTGTCGGTGGGCGTGGTGGGCCGGCCCTGGATCCGGGCGTACGTCGGGGAGCGCTTCGTGGCCCGGCTGAAGCTGGGCCAGGAGGTCCGCATCCGCGTGGACGGCTACTCCGACCGGAGCTTCCCCGGGCGCTTGTCCGAGATCTCGCCCCGGGCCGAGTTCACGCCGCGCGCGGCGCTCACCGAGCGGGAGCGGGCCGATCTCGTCTTCGGCATCAAGGTCGCCGTGGCGGACCACGACGGCCGGCTCAAGGCCGGCCTGCCGGCCACGGTCGAGATCCCGCTGTTGCCGTGACGCAGCCCGCGGTCGAAACCCGGAACCTCACCCGCCGCTTCGGCCCGATCACGGCCGTGCGCGGGCTCGACCTGCGGATCGAGCCGGGCGAAGTGTTCGGCCTGCTGGGTCCGAACGGCTCCGGCAAGACGACGACCATCCGGATGCTGTGCGGCCTGCTCGAGCCGTCGGAGGGGACGGCGCTGGTCGCCGGGATCGACGTCACCGTCGCGCCCGAGCGCATCAAAGAGCGCATCGGCTACATGTCCCAGAAGTTCGGGCTGTACGAGGACCTGACCGTCTCGGAGAACCTCAATTTCTACGCCGGGATCTACGGGTTGCGCGACGCCGATCGACGGACGCGGGTGGGGGGCGTGGTCGATTTCCTCGGGCTCGACCGGCGGTTGGCCCAGCTCGCGGGGACGCTGTCGGGCGGATGGAAGCAGCGGCTGGCCCTGGGCTGCGCGATGCTGCACCGGCCGCCCGTGCTGTTTCTCGACGAGCCGACGGCGGGCGTGGACCCGGCCGCCCGGCGGAGCTTCTGGCGCACGATCGGCACGCTCGCCGCGGAAGGGACCACGGTGATCGTGACCACCCACTACATGGACGAGGCGGAGCGGTGCGGGCGGCTGGCGATGCTCTCCGGGGGGCACCTGATCGCCCTCGGCGGCCCGGCCGAGGTCGCGGCCCAAGTGGGCGGGGGCGCCAAGACGCTGGAGGACGCGTTCGTGATCCTGCAGGGGCGCGACGAGCCATGATGCCCCGCTTCTGGCCGATGTTCCGCAAGGAATTCATCCAGATGCGGCGCGACCGGCTGACCCTCGGGATCATGATCGGCATCCCGGTGCTCCAGCTCATGCTGTTCGGGTTCGCCATCCAGACCGACGTCCGGCACATCCCCACGGTGGTGCTGGACGAGTCGCGCACGCCCGCGAGCCGCGACATCATCGCGGCGTTCCAGAATACGGGGAACTTCGCCATCGTCGGCCACGTCGACGGCCGCCCCGCGGTGGACCGCGCCATCGCCCGGGGCGACGCCCAAGCCGGCATCGTGGTGCCGACCGACTACCCGCGGGACCTCGTGCGGGGCCGGACCGCCACCGTCCAGGTGATCGTCGACGCCTCCGACCCCCTGTCCTCGCAGGCCGCGCTCGCCGCCGCCGCCGGGGTCGCCCAGGTCAAGAACCTCCAGATCCTCGGTGCCGCGGCCGGCCGCGCCACTCTGCCGCTCGAGGTCCGGGTGCGCCCGCGCTACAACCCGGGGCTCCGCAGCCCCAACTACATCGTGCCGGGGCTCGTCGGCGTGATCCTCACGATCACGATGGTACTGGTCACCGCGATGGCGATCGTGCGGGAGCGGGAGCGCGGGACGCTCGAGCAGCTGATCGTCACGCCCATCAGCAAGACGGAGCTGATGCTCGGGAAGATCGCACCGTATATCGGCGTGGGTATCGTCCAGATGAGCACCGTGCTGATCGTGGGGCGCTTCGTGTTCGACGTGCCGCTGACGGGAAGCGTGCTGCTGCTTTACGGCGTGGCGCTGATCTTCATCGTCGCGAGCCTGTCGTTCGGCCTGTTCGTCTCGACGCTGGTGCGCACCCAGCAGCAGGCGATGCAGGTGAGCTTCTTCTTCGTGCTGCCCAACATCCTCTTGTCCGGCTTCATGTTCCCTCGCCAGGCGATGCCGGAGGTGTTCCAGTGGCTGGGGGCGCTGCTGCCGCTGACCCACTTCCTGCGCGTGCTCCGGGGGATCCTGCTCAAGGGCGTGGGACTCGAAGCGCTGTGGCCGGAGGCGTTGATCCTCGTGGGGTTCGCGGTCGGGCTGATCGGGCTCGCCGTGCGGCGGTTCCACAAGACGCTGGACTGAGCACGGCAACCTGCCGTCCGCCGTTCGCAGACGATCAGGCCAGTTCCGCCATCGCGACGGTCACGAGCAGCGCCCGCACGACGCCGAGCGCTCCGTCGGTGTTCTCGTACCACTCGGTGGGCAGATGGGCGTCTCCCGCCTTGCCGCCGGCCCCGAGCGCGATCGCGGGAATGCCGAGGGCGATCGGCACATTCGCGTCGGTGGACGCGCACGCCAGCTCGCAGGAGGCCGCCCCTCCCCCCCCCCTTTCCCGCCGAGCGCTCGGGTCGCGGCGAGGGCGACCTGCACCAGCGGGTGCGCCCGCGGCGTCACGCCCGACGGCCGGTCGCCGACGAGGCGGGTCTCGAGCTGCAGCGGTGCGGTGGCCGGCGCGCGGCGCGCGTTCTCGACGTCGCGCGCGCGGGTCAACGCGCCCTGCACGGTGCGGTCCAGCGCCGCCAGGGCCTCCGGGTCCTCGCTGCGCAGATCGAGGTCGAGCCACGCTTCCCGCGGGATGGAGTTCAACCCGGTCCCTCCCCCCAGGCCGACCACGGCGCAGGTCGTGCGTGGGGCGTGGTGCGCCGGCACATCGGCGAGAACGGCGATCGCTCGGCCGACGGCGGCCGCGGGGTTGGCGACGCCGAACGCGGCCCAGGAGTGCCCGCCGGGTCCGCGATAGATGACCCGGTAGCGCCGCGAGCCGAGCGCCCGATGGACGATGCGCTCGAGTCCGGCGCCGTCCAGCGCGATGAAGGCCGCAGGCCGGGGCGAGCCCCCGTTCAACAGATGCTTCGCGCCGCACAGGTCGCCGGCCCCTTCCTCGCCGACCGTGGCCGCGAAGAGAATCGGGCGCACGGGGCGCACGCCGGCCTGCACCAGGGCGTCCGCCACGGTGACGAGCGCGGTGAGCCCCCGCGCGTTGTCCGCAATCCCCGGTCCTTCGAGCCGCTGGCTCCCCCCCCCTCCATGCCCCTCCCCCCGCCGCGCCACCGAGACGTCGACCTCGGCGCCGAACACGGTGTCGAGGTGCGCGCTGAGAATGACGCACCCGTCCCCATTCCTTCGGCCTGCATCCCCATACCATCCGCGCACGTTGCCGGCTTCGTCGATCGCGACGTCGGCCAGGCCGGCCTGGCGCAGCAGCTCGGCCACGCGGGCCGCCCGGCGCGCTTCTTGGCCCGTGGGCGCGGGCACGGCGGACAGCGCCGCCTGGCGGGCCAGCGTCGCCTCGTCGGTCCGCTCGACGTGCGCGCGCGCGGCGCGCACCCGCTCGTGCGCCAGGAGGCGCGAGACGAGATCGTCCATGGGTACAGACGCTACGACGCCACGGCGGCACGACGCAAGTGCGCCGGGCGTCCTGGCGTCGTGGCGTCGTGCCGTCGTGGCGTCGTATCTTAGTCCCATGGACGAGCGCGAGCTGATCCACGACTGGAACCGAGCGGCCCCGTCGTTCGACTGGGCCACCGCGCGGGTGGACCTGAATGACGAAACCCTGCGCGACGGCTTGCAGTCGCCCTCGGTCCGGGATCCGTCGCTCGAGGTCAAGCGGCGGCTGCTCCACCTCATGGCCGACCTGGGCATCGTCGCGGCCGACATCGGCCTGCCGGGCGCGGGGCCGCGGGCGGTGGACCAGGTGCGCGCCCTGGCGACCGAAATCCGCGACGGCAAGCTCCCCATCGCCCCGAACTGCGCGGCCCGCACGGTCATCGCCGACATCGAGCCGATCGTGCGGCTCTCGGAGGACGTGGGGATCCCGATCGAGGCCGCCACGTTCATCGGGTCCTCGCCCATCCGCCAGTACGCCGAAGACTGGACGCTGGAGCGGATCCTGCGCGCCAGCGAAGAGGCCGTGACCTACGCGGTGGGGCACGGGCTCCCCGTGATGTACGTGACCGAGGACACGACCCGCGCCAAGCCCGAAACGCTCAAGGCGCTGTACGGCGCCGCCATCGATTGCGGGGCGAAACGCATTTGTCTGGCGGATACAGTGGGCCATGCTACGCCGGATGGCGTCCGGGCCCTCGTCAAATTCGTAAGGAGGGAGGTCGTAGGGAGAAAGGACGTAAAGATCGACTGGCACGGGCACCGCGACCGCGGCATGGGGTTGATCAACTGCCTCGCCGCGATCGAGGCCGGCGTGGATCGCGTCCACGCCACCGCCCTGGGCGTGGGCGAGCGCGTGGGCAACGCGGAGATGGACCTGCTCATCGTCAACCTCAAGCTGCTGGGCGCCCATCGCCACGACCTGTCCCATCTGCCCGAGTACTGCCGGCTGGTGGCGGACGCGGTCGGCGTGCCGATCCCGGTGAATTACCCGGTGCTGGGCACCGATGCGTTCCGCACCGGCACGGGGGTCCACGCGGCCGCGATCATCAAGGCCAAGCGCAAGGGGCACGCCTGGCTGGCCGATCGGGTCTACAGCTCCGTGCCGGCGGAAGAATTCGGTCTCGAGCAGAAGATCGAGATCTCGCCGGTCTCGGGGTTGTCGAATGTGAAGTACTGGCTCGAGACCCACGGGTACGACGCCGAGGATGAGGCGGCCTGCCGGGCCCTGTTCGAGGCCGCGAAGCGCACCGACCGGGTGCTGACCGACGACGAGTGCCATCGGCTGGTGAAGGAAGGCGCGTGGCCGTAGCCGCGCTGCGCGAGCTCGAGCGGTCGTACCTCGACCTGCGTTGGCAGCTCGATCCGGTGGCGGCGACGCAGGCCGGCGTGACGACGTATGACGACCGCTACGGGTCGTACAGCCCCGCCGCCCTCGCCCCGCACCTCGCCGCCTTGAAATCCCTCGCCGCCGCGGTCGAAGAGACCCCGGCCGACGAGCTGGAAGAGGAGATCGACCGGACCGCGCTGTTGAACGAGATCCGGGTCGCCGTGCGGCGCCTCGAGCGGGAGCGCCCCCAGGCGAAGAGCCCGGAGTTCTGGCTGTCGCACCTGCTCGCGGGGCTGCACGTCCTGGCGCTGCGCGACGACCGCGCGCCGGGTGCGAAGGCGGCCGCGATCACCGGCCGCCTGGAGGACGTGCCGCGCCTGCTGGACGAGGCCCGCGCGACCGTGCTCGAGCCGGTGCGGGTCTTCGTGGAGACGGCCGTGCGCGTGCAGGAGGGCGGACTGCACCTGGTCCGCGAGCTGGCCGCGCGCTTCGCCGCGGAATCCGCCGAGCACGCCGTCCGACTCGCGGCAGCGGCCGACGGCGCCGTGGCGGCGCTCACCACCTTCGCGCGGGACCTCGAGCGCTGGCTCGAGACCGGGTCCGACCGGTTCGCGCTGGGCGAGGAGGATTTCAACTTCCGGCTGCACTACGAGCACGCGTTGCGCGACACGGCGCCCGAGCTGTGGCGCTACGGCCACCGACTGAAAGAGGAGCTAGAGCAAGACCTGGCGGCGCGGGCGCACCGGTTCAACGGCGGCCGCTCCCACGCCGCCACTCCCCACTGGGCGGAGTTGGCGGACCGCCTGCGGGCCGATCACCCGACCGCGGGCGAGCTGGTGGCGGCATACGCGCGTGAGATGGCGCGGGCCCGGGACTTCGTCGCCCAGCGGGAGCTGGCCCCGATCCCCGCCGCGCCGCTCGAAGTGATCCCCACCCCGGCGTTCATGCGCCCGCTGACTCCCTTCGCCGCGTACGACAGCCCGGGGCCGTACTCCAGCGACCGCACCGGCGTGTTCTACGTCACCGTGCCCGATCCCGCCCTGCCGGCCGCCGCCCAGGAACGCCTGCTCCGGGACCACTGCCGGCACGAGATCCCCGCCACCGCGCTCCACGAGGGATATCCCGGCCATCACCTCCAGCTCGTGCTCGCGCAGGAGCAGCCGTCCCACGTCCGCAAGAACCTGTGGACCCCGCTCACCGTGGAGGGCTGGGCGCTGTACTGCGAAGACATGATGGGCGAGGAGGGGTTCTACCGCGCCGAAGAAGAGCGGTTCTTCCAGCGGGTGCACCTCCTGTGGCGGGCGGTGCGGATCCTGATCGACGTGGGGCTGCACACGCGCGGCATGACGTTCCAGCAGGCGGTGGACATGCTGGCGGAGACGCTGCACGTGGATCGGGCCAATGCCGAGGCCGAGGTGCGCCGCTATTGCGCGATGCCGGGCTACCAGCTGTGCTATGCGGTGGGGCGGCGGGAGCTGCTGCGGCTGCGGGCGGACTTCCGCGCGGCGCGCGGCGCCGAGTTCACGCTGCGGCGCTTCCATGATGCGATCCTGCCCTACGGCGGCCTCTCCGTCACGCTGATGCGGTGGGGACTGGGCTTGGGTGAATAAGCTTCCCCGACAAGCCAAGCTGTTCGGCGCCGTCTCGCTGCTGAACGATTTCGCGAGCGAGATGGTGTATCCGCTGCTGCCGGCATTCGTGACGTCCGTGCTCGGCGGTGGGCCCGCGGTGCTGGGGGCGTTGGATGGCGCCGCCGATTTCGCCTCGGCCGTCGTAAAGTACGGCGCCGGCCGGCTCGCCGATCGGCCCCGGCGCCGCGGGCCCCTGATCGTATCGGGCTACGCGGTGGCGGTCCTCGTGCGCCCGCTCATCGCGCTGACCGGCGCCGCCTGGCAAGTGATCGGCTTGCGCGTCGTGGACCGGGTCGGGAAGGGGATCCGCACCCCGCCGCGCGATGCCCTGATCGCCGACTTCGCTCCTCTCGAGCTCCGGGGGCGCGCCTTCGGGTTGCAGCGCGGCCTGGACCACGCCGGCGCGGTGCTTGGGCCCCTCGCGGCCTGGTGGCTCCTGTCCTCCGGCGCCGCCGACGTGCGGGGAGTGATCGCGGCGAGTCTCGTCCCTGGGGTCCTGGTGCTCGGGTTGGCGATCTGGGCGGTGAGGGACGGGGGAGGACGGGGGGGGATGGGGGAGGATGGGGTAAGTGCGCCGGTACCGCCTCCGTCCTTCCCCGTCCTCCCCCGTCTTCCCCCATCGCTTTTGGCGATCTCTCTTTTCTACCTCCTGCGCATGCCCGAAACCCTGGTGATTCTCTGGGCCCAGCGGCTCGGCGTGCCCGTGACGCTCGTGCCGGTGCTGTGGGCGGGCGTACATGTCGTGAAGTCCGGGGCGAGCTTCGCGGGTGGGTGGCTCGCCGACCGGCTGGGCGCCTCCCGCACGATGTGGCTGGGCTGGCTCACCTACGCGCTGATCAGCGCGGCGATGGCGGTGGTCGCCCGGCCCGGCGCGGCGTGGGCGTTGTTCCTGGCCCTGGGCCTCGTCGCGGGGCTGACCGAGAGCCCCGAGCGGGCGGTCGTCGCCCGGCTCGCGGGGACGCGGCAGGGGTCGGGGTTCGGGGTGTACCACGCCGTCACCGGGAGCGCGGCCCTCGCCGGCGGGCTGGCGCTGGGGTTGATGTTCCAGCGGTTCGGCGCCGGTCCCGCGCTGTGGGCGAGCGCCCTCGGCGGCCTGGCGCTCGTGCTGACCTGGCCGATTCTCTCACCCTTAACGATGCGCGACTGAGGAGGAACCCTCATGCGGTACCGCTTGGCTCTGACCCTGGCTCTCGCGATCCCCGTTACCCTGGCCGCGCAGGACCGCCAGATCATCAATCCTCCGGGGATGCAGGTCGGGCTGCCGTTCTCGACCGCCGTCCGGGTGGGCAACGTGCTCTACCTGTCGGGGCAGATCGGCAACGTGCCCGGGTCCCGCCAGCTGGCCGACACGGGAGTGGCGGGCCAGACGCGCCAGACGCTCGAGAACATCAAGGCGGTGCTCGCCCTCGCCGGCAGCGCGCTCGAGCGCGTGTTCAAGTGCACGGTGTTCCTGTCCGACATCCGGGACTACGGGGCGATGAACGCCGTGTACGCGAAGTATTTCCCCAAGGAGCCGCCGGCGCGCTCCACGGTGGCCGGGAGCGGGCTGGCGCTCGGCGCGCGCGTGGAGATCGAGTGTCTGGCGACGGTGAGGTAAGTTGGGCTAGAGCTTGAGCAGGGCGATGACGGTTCCCAGCGTACCCGCCCAGAACAGAAACATGGAGCGGACGATCCGGGTCTCGAATTCGGCCATCCGAGCCTCGAGACGGTGGAAGACGCGATCGATCTCGCTCGTCAGTCTCGCATCGAAACGGGCGAAATTGAGATCGTTCAACTCGCGCAGCTCGTTGCGGTAGGTGGCGTCCACGTCGTTGAACCACTCCACGAGCTCGTTAGTTCGTCACCGAACTTGTCGTAGAACTTGCGCGACAGCTTCGCCGTGACCGGCATGGAGGGCGCTCCCGGTTGATCCCGGCGATAGCATAAGATACGCTCGGCGTGTCCGCGTAATCAATTCCACGCGGCCGGGAGCCATCGCTTGCCACGACGCCACGCTTCACGACCGGTGGTGGCTCGTGGAACGTGGCGTCTTGGCGTCGTAGCGTCGCAGCGCTATTACTCCGGCCCCTTGAGCTTGTTGCGCGTGCTGACCCAGACGTCATGACCACCGGACTCGCCGAGCCGATCCGAGGTGAGGTACTTGGAGATCGACACCTCGAGGTCGATTGCGTCCGAGTTGACAGTCGGGCCAACGTGGACCGGCGCGGACCCGTCGACGAAGTGTGGGGCCATCGTCCTGGGGATCCTCATGGAGATCGCTCACCTCCACATCCTCTCCGCCGCTCGGCTCGCGCGTCGACATCCGGATGTCCTGGCTGCCCTCCACGCCGCCCGGCCTTGAGCTTGGTGCGGGTGCTCACGTAGAGGTCGTACCCTCCGGAACCACCGGGGCGATTCGAGGTGAAGTAGAGGGCAGTCTCGTCGAACGAGAGCAACGCGCTTCCTTCGTCAGCAGTGCTATTGACGACAGGCCCCAGGTTCACCGGGGTTGACCAGGGGTCAGAGGTGCTCGCCCGCGTCGACACCCACAGGTCAGACGGACTGGCAGTCGGACCCGGCCGATCAGAGGCCAGAAAGATTTCCAGTCCGTCCCGTCGAATGGAGAGGATTCTGTCCCTGCGAGGGCTACTGAGTTCCTCCACGCATACCGCCGGGCCGAAGGTCCCGTCTCGCTGGAGCGTGCTCGCGTAGACGTCAGGCTGGCCAGTGCGGTTCGAATTGAAGTAGAGGGTGGTCGTTCCGGTTTCGTCGTCCTCGAAGAGGACCGGCAGCGTCTCGTTGGCGCTGGCGTTGACCCCACCGCCGAGGTTCACCGGAGTTTGCCAGCCGAAGTCGTCGCGCTTGTCGGGCCGTCGGGAAACATACAGATCGGTGCCGCCAAAGCCTGCGGGACGATCGCTGAAGAAGTACATTCGGTGCCCGTCCAGCGTAAGTAAGGGAGCCTGCTCGCGAGCCGACGTGTTGATGACGGGGCCGAGGTTCTGAGGTGGCCCCCAGGGCTTGTCCACGCTGGCTCGCCGCGAGACCCAGATGTCAAAGTTGCCGGACCGGTTTGAGGCGATGTACAGGCTGAGCCCGTCCTTGGAGATCGCAACCTCGAGGTTCACGGGGCTCGACTTGACGACCGGCCCGAGGTTGACTGGGGTGGCCCAGTCGGAGAACTGATCCACGTCTGCTGCGAGTCGGGCAGCCGGAGGTACGAACGCTGCAGTCTCGAGCGTAGCCGTGTGGGATTCCGTGCCGCAGGCGGTGAGCAGGGCGATCGCGAGCAGGGAAACGCCTCGCGTGAGGGGAGCGGACGTCATGGGGCCTCCTTGGGGGTTTGGGCGTGCGGGTAATCTCGCAGTGGCCGCCCAATTCCCGGCCAAGTGCCGCCGACTCAAGTCAACTGGGCTGCGAACCTCAGGATGGAGCTACCGACCGCCGAATGTCCAGCGCCCGTCGAGCCGCCGCACCCGCACGCCTACCGAGAGTGTGAACGCTTCGAACTGCTCGGAGCGCGTCGTAATCGGGGAGACTCTGCTCACTGGAAATGCGAATCGTTCGACACGATAGCCGAGCAGGAGGGTGATCGGGACTCGCTCCAGGGTAAGGGAGAGGCCTACCTCGCCGCTCCGCGCGGAGGTCGGGTGCAGTTGGCCGCTGACCTGGACGACCGGCAAGAAGGCGAAACCGGCGAAGGCTCGGACCGTGGGCGTCCCCAGCTCGCGCGAGGCGGACGCGCCAAAGGCCACCAGGTCCCACCGCTGCCGGCCTGCCGCCGAGCTGAGGGCCCGCGCGGTATACCGCAGCTCGAGGGCCAGCCACGGCCGGACATCGAACCGGCCGCTGAGCGACATCTCTCCCCCCTCACGCTCCAGTACGGTACGCGCGTCATCAGGCGTCAGCCGGCCCCGCGTGCCGTTGCCCGAAACGGTAAAGCGGCCGACCCGGACATCGAGCGCGCCACCGACCCACAGGCCGTCCAGCCGCTCCGGCGCGCCGCCCAGCCGCACGCTGCTCCTGGGCGCCGCGACCACCACCCGGCCTGTCACCTGCTGGCCCAGGAGATCGGCCGGGTGGACGAGCCCGGCGGCGAGCAGCACCGCCGATCGCAGCACTCGCAGCGGCGCGCTCATGGCTCGCGCGTCGTCCGGAGCCGGAGGGGCGCCTGCCGCAACCGCGTCGCGTTGCCCTCGGCGATGGCGCGGTTCCGCTCTTGCCACCGGGCCAAGAGGGACTGGTTGTGCGCGACGTTCTCCGGGATCGGCACGGTGGCGCGATTGAAGGCGATACTCGCGAACGCGACCGATGCGCCGATCACTGGGGCGGCGGGGGGGACCGAGCGCCCGCTGAGATCGCTGTCATTCATCAGGACGGGCACCAGGTATGCCAGCGCGCCGAAGGCGACGCCTTCGAGCAGCGCGTGCAGGGACGGCCCGGCCCTTTTGGCCTCAGGCAAGTACGTTCCCGCTGCCAGCGGTGGTACGTAGGGCAAGGTGTCGACCGGCAGCCGCTCGATGGTCAGCTGCAGCAGATCGCTCGCCCGTCCCCGAGCCAGGGCGACTTCGCCCTCGATCGCGTAAGAGCCCGGCGCCAGCGCGCCGCCGTCGGGCGCCGTGAGCGGAATCCTCGCGCGCAGCACGTCGACGACGGAGACCACCGTCAAGAGCGAATCGCGCGGCCGCGGGCTCGTGAGCCGGAGGAGCAGCCGCACTTCCCCTGGCTGACCCACGGCGATCTCGATGGGCAAGGTGTCGTGGGACGGAGTCATCACCGTGTCGGGCGAGGTGCGCAGCGCGATGACCGGAGTCTCCCGGCGCACCTTGGCGTAGGCCGCCCGGTACTCGGGATTGAAGGCGTCGGATGGCGGCGTATAGAACGGGTCCAGCCGGACGAGGTCCCGGAGGTAGGTCCGCGCGGAATCCCGGGCACCCAGGGACCACGTCGCTTCCGCCAGCCGCGCGAGTCCGATGCCTCGCGGTTGCGTCTCCATCCGCTGACGCAGCAGCTGCAGCCCGCGCTCGGTTTCGGCCGCGTCCAGCGCGGACAGGGCGCTGTCCAGCCGAGCGTCGCCCGTCGAGTCCCGTCGCCCCACCCACGACAGGCGGACCGGCTGGCGCTCGGCGACCACGATCGTCGTGTCGGTCGGCGCGGCCGAGTCGCGCTGCAGGCGGATCGTGTGGCGGCCGGGCGCGACGCGGTGAGCCGCCACGCTCGTCTGGCCGATGCGCTGGCCGTCCACGAATACCGTCCCCCATGGGCGGGCGGTCACGTACAACTGTCCCGCCGTTTCCGGGAGCAACGAAACCCCCACGACTGTCGTGATTCCCGGCAAGGCCTCCACCGTGAGACGCGTCGGCAGGTAGCCCGGGGCGGAGACGACGACGACGTGGCTGCCCGGCGGGAGGCGGCGCGCCTCGCCTCCCCGGAGGAACTGGTCGGCGCCGATCCGGGCCGTGATCGGGATGGTCGCGGCGGCCAGGCGGACCGTCCCGGGGGGGAGAGGCACGCCGTGGCGGACCACCGCCGGCCACTCGAACGTCGTCCGGGCGACGAACCGGTCGTGCGGCGTCGCATCGACGAACGCGCGGGCGGCCGCGGCCGCGCGCACCACGGCGGGAGGGGCGACTTCCTCGTCTACCACGAATGCCGGCGCGAGGCGGGTCGCCCAGCGCAGCCAGGTCGCCGCCAGCGAATCCTGCCGCAGCACGAGCAACACGTCGGCGAGATGCCCGACGCTTTGCAGCCACAGCGGATCGCCCGGGCCCGCATTGGGATCGAGCCCCCGGCTGAGCAACGACGCGGCGCTCGGGTAGTCCGCCAGGAGGTAGCGCTCCGTCCCGGCGGCGAGCGCCTGGCGTGCGGTCTGCGCCGCTGTCCCCGCCGGCGCCAGGGCGAGGAGCAGGAGCGCGAGCGGCGCCAGGCGTCTCACGGCGTCGCCCGGCGCAGGCCGACCTCGATCACGTTCGCGCCGGACCGAAGGGTCAGGGTGGTGTCCAGCGGGAGGAACCCCGGGCGCTCGAACCGCAGCGTGTGCGTGCCGGGGGGCAGCTCCTCGCGGTGCACCGGCCGCTCCCCGCGCAGGTCGCCGTCCACGTAGATACGGGCCCACCCGTTGGTTAGGCGGATGATGAGCGTGGCCGCGGGTGCCTGGCGCGGGCTGGACGGCGGAGAAGGGACCGGGGCCGGGCGCTGAGACCCGGTGGCCGCCGGTGTTTCCGGCTGCAAGGTGCTGGACGCCGACACCGGCGGTGGCGCGGGGGACTCGCGGCGCAGGAGCGACATCCCCCCGAGCAGTGCCATGACCGCGGCGGCCAGCCCGGCGGTCCACTGGAGGACCGTTGTCCGTCGCGCGGTGACGCGGCTGGGCAGCGCGCCGGCGTGGGCGCGGCCGGCGAGCGCATTCGCGAAGTCGGTGACCGTTGGGAAGCGCTCGTCCGGCCGCTTCGCCAGCGCGCGCTCGATCGCCGGGTAGGCGTGGGTGGGGAGATCGGGCCGCAGCTCGGCGAGCGGGGGCGGCGGCTGGGACACGTGCTTGTTCAACAGCTCGTAGGCCGTCGCGGCGTCGAACGGCAGCTGGCGCCCGAGGCACTGATACGCCACCACGCCCAGCGAGTACTGATCGGCCGCGCCCGAGACCTCGGCGCCGAGGTATTGCTCCGGGGACATGTAGTAGGGAGTGCCGAGCATGTGGCCCGAGGCGCTGAGCGAGGCCTCCTGAAGCTCCTTGGCGATGCCGAAGTCCGTGACGGTGACCCGGCCGCGCTCGTCGAGCACGATGTTGCCGGGTTTGATGTCGCGGTGGATCACGCCGTGCTGGTGCGCGTAGTCGAGCGCGTCGGCGACCTGGTCGAGGATCGCGATGGTCTCCTCGAAGGCGAGCTGCTCCTTTTCCTTCAGGATGGTATCGAGGCTCTGCCCCTCCAGGAGCTTCATGGAGTACCACATCAGCTCGCCGCCCGCGCTGACGCGGTGGATCGGAATGATGTTGGGGTGGTCGAGGGCGGCTGCGGTGCGGGCTTCGCGGCGGAACCGTTGGATCGCGGCCTCGCCGAAGGTGAGGGCGGGGGGCAGGACTTTGATGGCGACGCGGCGGCGCAGCTGGATCTCGGTCGCGACGTACACGACGCCCATGCCGCCCCGGGCGATTTCCCGCTCGATCTCGTACTCACCGGCGGTCTCTTCGCGGAGCCAGCGGGTCAGCCGGGCGACCCCGGCGTCGTCCAGCGACGCCGTGGTGGCGGGCGACGGATCCTGCACGTCGGCGCCGCAGTTCAGGCAAAACTGGCTGCCGTCGGGGATCGGGTTCGCGCAGTGGGCGCACAGCATCGGGGGATACGATACGGCGCGTCCGACCCCGCTGCCAGCATCCCACGCTGCTCGCCGGGGCAGCAGGTCGATACGCTCCGGGGTGGCACGCGCGCATGGTCCCATGGCCCCCGGCGCTACGGCTGCGGTCGCGCTCGTGCGACGCTCGCCGGGCCGGCGGGCACCACGAGCGGCGTGACGGGCCGCCAGGCGGGCCGGCCCCCGTTCGTCGCGATAAGTTGCATCCCGGTCCCATCGCGATTCACGACGTAGAGATCCTGGCCGGTGGTAAACGCAATCCGGGAGCCGTCCGGTGACCACGCGGGGTAGAATTCGTTGGTCGCCCCCGTCAACAGACTCCCGGTGAGGTTCAAGGCGCCGGAGCCGTCGGGGTTCATGAGCCAGACGTCGTAGGCTCCGTCGCGATTGCTCACGAACGCCAGCTGCGACCCGTTGGGAGACCAGGCCGCCTGGGCGTCGTCCTGAGCGTGGTTGGTCAGGTTGACGGCCCCGATGCCGTCGGTGCTCACGACGTAAATGTCATCCAGGCTCTCGAACGCGAGCTTGGAGCCGTCCGGTGACCACGCGGGATTCTCTGCATCGGGTGGCATGAGACGCACCGCGGTGGAGCCGTCGGCGTTCATGACGAAGATCTTCCGGCCGCCCTCGCGGTCGCTGCTGAAGGCGATCTTGCCGCCATCGGGCGACCACGCGGGGCGAGAGTCGGCCGCATAATGATTCGTGAGGTTCTGGGGCGTAGAGCCGTCGACCCGCGCCTTATAGATCTCGTAATCCCAGCTCCCGTAGTAGCAATTGTAGAGCGACCGCGTGTACGCCAGCTGGTTACCGTCAGGTGACCACGCGGCGTCGGTCGCGTACTCGTCCTGCCCGTAGTAGTAGTAGTAGCTGCAGTTGCCGAGGTAATTCCAGATCAGGACGGTGCGCAGCGTGCCGTCCGGCCGGATAGCCTCGATTCCCTGGGGCGACTCGAACGCGATCAGGTCCTGCGGGGCGCCGGTGACGGAGACGATCGCCGTGTCGGCCTGCTGGCTGAAGCGGACCGTGGCCGTGACCCGCGTCATGCCGTCGCCCCGCGCCGTGACGCGGCCCGTGGAATCCACCGTGGCCACGAACGGGAGCGGGGTTCGCCAGTCGACCCGCGCCGTGTCCACCGTGTAGCCGTTCCGATCCTCTCCCACGGCGGAAAGCTGCGCCATCGCGCCCGCGCCGGTGAGCGCCACACTGTCCTCGGTGATCTGCACGCGCACGACGACCTGGCGCACCAGCATGACGGAGGTACCGGATTGTCCGGCGCTCGACGCGATGATGATGACGAAGCCGTTCCGCCGGGCGGTCACCAGGCCGGCAGGGTCGACGGTCGCGATCGTCGTGTCGCCGGTCGCCCAGCTGATGGGAGGGGGGTCGGGGATCGGATTGTCGAGGCTGTCGCTCGCGAGGGCCGCGACGCGGACGGTGTCGCCGAGCGCGGTCAGGGTATCGGGATGAGGAGCGACGCGCACGTAGCGGAGGACCTGTTTCACCACGAGGGTGGCGGTGTCCGCCGCGGGGCCGACCCGCGCGATGATCAGGGTCGTGCCGGCGTGCCGGGCGGTCGCCACCCCGAGCGAATCCACCTGCGCCACCGCCGGGTTGGTGCTGCTCCACTGCGCCTTGGCTTCCTGCATCGGGACGCCCGTCGAGTCGCGGGCGCTGAAACTGTAGCCTCTCGACCGCGTCAAGGTGCGCAGCGTATCGAGCTCCGGGATCACGACCACGCGCGCGGCCGCCTGGGTCACGGTTACGCCGAGATACGCCTCCCGATCATCGAGCTGGGCGGTGATCAGCGTCGTGCCCTCGTTCCGCGCGGTGACGAGCCCTATGCCCCCCGCCCTGGGCGCGATGGTCGCGACGGTGGTATCCGAGCTGGACCAGGTGAACGGCAGCAGGCCCGGCACCAGACCGCCGTTCTCGTCGAACGCGATGGCGCTCAGCCGCACCGTGTCCCCTAGCCGCTTGAGGGTGGAATTCGCCGTCGTGTCCCAGGGCGAACCACCGATCCTGATGCGTGACACCACGACCTGCACGGAGAACACCGAGTCCGGCGCGCCCGTGGCCGCCTCGTACACGACCCGCACGGTGGCTGTGCCGCGCGCCACGCCCACCAGAGAACGGAACGCCCACGTGTCCGATGGCGGGGCCGCGGAGTCCGCAGGCACCGTGGTGACGAGCACGACTTCCGGGTTCAGACTCTCCAGGCGGTAGCGCGGATTCTTGAGGACCTGCCCGTCGGCGGTGATCCGGATTAGCGGCGTGACGACGCCCGCGACCGGCACCCGATAGGACGCCGCGAACTTGAACCCGATCCGCTCGGGGCCCGACGGCTCACTCGGCAGACAGGTGGTGAGCGCGCCCGCGGCCACGAGGCTGGCGGCGAGCCGAGCTGGAGCGCGGAATGAGCCCATAGGAGTTTGCTGCCGCCAGCGTACCGCCTGGCACACAAGGATCGGCCAAGTGTGGCGGGCAACGCGACAAGTCGTTGCACGGGAACCCATTGCTCAGGGCGGCGCCGCCGGCGCCGCCCCGCGCCGGCGCAAGGCTTCGAGCGCGTCGCTGCGCTCGCGGCTCTGCCCCGCCG
>JBOHSA010000068.1:0-6443 GCA_050732995.1 Gemmatimonadales bacterium
GCCCGTGCCGCGCGTGTCGCCCGGCGGCCGCGCCGTGGCCTACCTGCACGACGACGGCACCGGCGCGGCCCGACTCGTCGTGGCGGACGTGGCCGATGGGCGGATCCGGCGATCGCACCGCGTCACGGGCGCGGTGAGCTACGATTGGCAGGGCGACACACTCGTGGTCACCCAGCTGGAGTTCACCTCCCGCTTTCAGATCAGGAGCGACCGGTACGTGTGGCAGCCGGGCGGTGCCTGGCGCCGGATGACGCGCGGCGCGCGGCTCACGGCGCCACGCGCCGGCGGCGGGCTGCTGGCCGAAGTGGTGATCGGCGCGGCGGACAACGCGCCTGTCGTCGCGGGCACCCGGCTGCACGACCCCCCGGGCGCCACGTGGGGGGCGGTGGTTCCGTCACCCGACGGGCGGTGGATCGCGGCCACGCGTCAGCTGGACGGGCGGTGGGCGTTGGTGCGTTGGCCGCGCGAGACGCCCGAGATGGTCGGCGTGATCGTGGCGGCGGAGGAAGGGGAGGCAGGACGTGTGATCGCCGACCCGACGTGGGCGCCGGACGGCGCGCTGCTCTACGTCGCGGAGCGGGACGGCTTCCCCCAGGTGCACCGGTGGACCGACTCGACGGGCGGTGTGCCCGTGACGGCGGCGCCGCTCGGCGCCCGCAGTCCAGCGGCGCTCCCGGATGGCGCGTTGCTCTACACCACCCTCGCGGCCTCGGGCTGGGAGCTCCGGCGCGCGTCGCTCGCTCCCGTCACCGGCGCCGCACCCGTTGCCGCGATTCCGCGGCGGCAGGTCGACTCCGCCGCGGGCGTCGTCGTGCGCGAGACCGGCTACCGCGGGTGGCCGTCGCTCCGCCCATACTTCTGGATCCCGCTGGTGGTCGACGCCGGCCCGACGGGCCTGTTCTTCGGCGGCCTCACGAGCGGCTCCGACGCCCTGGCGCGCTACGGGTATGTGGTGGAAGGGCTTGTGGCGCCGGATGCCCGGCGCGCCACGGGGAGCGCGGCGGTGGTGTCCCATGCGCTGGGGAATCCTTCCCTTGATCTCTGGGCGGCGAACGATTGGTCCTACGTCGGCACCGCGTCATCCGGCCATGTGGTGTCGGTCCAGGATCTCGACGCCGCGCTGGGGGCGACCTTCGTGACGCGCCGCTGGCGTACCGTGATGAGTCTGCGCGTGGCTGGGGAGTACGAGGGGGCGCGATACGCGGCCGATCCAGACACGGCGCTCGCCGCGATCTGCGTCGGGTGCGCCTCCCGCGATCAAGTGGGCGGTTCGGTCACGCTGGCGCTGGCGCACACCGTCGCCGCGCCGCTCGCGATCTCTCCGCTCGACGGGTTCGCGGCGAGCGCGACGTACCGGCGTCGGGAGGCGCACGGGTCGCGCGACTGGTCCGACGAGGTGCGGGCGCGGCTCGCGTTGTATGCCGGGCTGCCGTGGCGTGTGGGGTTCGCCCGCCCGGTGCTCGCGCTCCGGGTCTCCGCGGGCGCGACGCGGGGGCCGTTGGGCGAGCGCTTTTCCGTGGGCGGGGTCGCCACGGGCACGCTGACGTTGGGCCTTGGGGGCATCGCGCTTGGCGGGGCGCGGGCGTTTCCGGTCCGCGGCTTCGGCGCGGGGACGCTCGCCGGGAGCCGCGCGGCGACGGCGAGCGCGGAGCTGCGGCTCCCATTGGCGCTCGTGAGCCGCGCACTGGGGCATTTGCCGGTGGGCGCGGACAAGCTGTCGCTCGCGCTCTTCGGGGACGTCGGCGGCGCGTGGGACCCGGGCGCCCCCGTCCGACCCGCCCGGCTCCGCGCGGCCGGCGTCGAGTTGGTCGGCGACCTGACGGTCACCTACGATCTCCCGCTCCGACTGCGCGTCGGTGTGGCGCAGCCCCTCGCCGACCCGCCCGCGGGCGGGGGGCGGCGGCCCCGCGGGTATATGGCCGTCGGCGCGGACTTCTGAGCGGTTGCGCACGTCGGCGCGCGGAAATTAGTTGACACCCCTGCGCGCGCGTCCCTAAGTTTGGCTGTTCCCCCCGGAGCGTGGATGTACTGCCCGAAGTGCGGCACCCAGAACGACGAAGCCCACAAGTTCTGCCGGTCCTGCGGCCTGGACCTGACGGCGGCCGTCACCCCCGCTTCCCGGGCCGGAACCGAGATCAAGGCGCCGCCGGCGGACGTGACCGAGGTGGACCTCGTGCGCGAGCAGCTGCACGAGGAGTACGACATCCTGGAGGAGCTGGGCCGCGGCGGTATGGCGATCGTCTTCAAGGCGCGCGAGAAGCAGCTCGAGCGCGACGTCGCCATCAAAGTCCTCCCGTTCTCCCTCGCCTTCGACAAGGAGTTCGTCGAGCGCTTCCAGCGCGAAGCCCGCACGTCCGCGAAGCTCGAGCACCCGAGCATCATCCCCATCTATCGCGTCGGCAAGTCCGGCCGCGTGATCTACTTCGTCATGAAGTTCCTGCGCGGCAAGCCGCTGTCGTCGGTGCTCGCGTCGCGCACCGCGCTGCCGGTCGGCGAGCTCCGCCGGATCCTGGCGGAGGTGGGCCGGGCCCTCGCCTACGCCCACCGCTCCGGCATCGTGCACCGCGACATCAAGCCCGACAACATCATGTTCGACGAGCACGGGCAGGCGGTGGTCACCGATTTCGGGATCGCCAAAGCGGCGAGCGGCGGCAAGCTCACCGGCACCGGGATGGCCATCGGGACGCCGCACTACATGAGTCCCGAGCAGGCCCGCGCCCAGCCGATCGACGGCCGCAGCGACATTTACTCGCTCGGCGTCGTCGCCTTCCAGTGCCTGACCGGTGTCGTGCCGTTCGACGGCGAGGATTCCTTCTCGATCGGCTACAAGCACATCATGGAAGAGCTGCCCACCCCGCGGCTCGATTCCCAGGAGAAGCGCGATCTCTTCGAGGTTATCAAGAAGATGATGGCCAAGAGCCCGGACGAGCGCTTCCAGTCGGCGGACGAGCTCGTGCAGGTGCTCGAGAGCGGCGCCGGCTACGTCGCGACCGGGATCTCCACCGCCGCGACCCGCGCCATCCCGTCCTTGTCGGGGGCCCGGATCGCGAGCCAGCCCACCACGCCGCTGCCGCGCCACACCGCCGGCCGGCGCGACGAGCCCCCCGTTGCCGCCGAGCCGCACCGCTCGGCGCTCGCCGCCGTGGTGATCTGGGTGCTGGTCGTGGGGTCGGTGTTCGGCGGCGGCGGCTTCTACGCCTACAAGCAGGGGTGGCTCTTCAAGCCCGGCGTGGGGAAGCCCATCGCCGGACGCGATTCCACGCCGGCGGGGCCGGACAGCCTCCTGGACACGACGCGCGCGGCGACCGATCCCGGAACCGTGGGGGGGGGCGCAGGTGGGGCGGTGAGGACGGGCGGCGGAGGAAGGGACACGAGTACGGCTCCACCGGCGCCACCCGGCACGCCCGGCAAGCTCACCCTGCAGGGCGTGCCGGCCGGCGCGCGCGTCACCCTCAACGGCCAGTCGGTGCGCGGGACCCAGGTGGACGTCCCGCCCGGTACGTATCGCCTCACCGTACGCGCCCAGGGATATGAGACCTTCGAACAGCAGGTGGTCATCACGCCCGGCGCCTCGCACACCGTCCAGGTGGAGCTGCAGGAAGCGGACGAGGGCGCCGGGGGCGGCGGTCCGTGCGATCGGTATGGGCCGGAGTACAACCGGGGCAACATCTGCTTCGACAGCCGCCCGACACCGCTCAGCACCACCTTCGTCCCCGTTTCGGCCGACGCCGCCGTCTTCCCGCGCCCGGCGATCCTGTTGATCCATGTCTCGGCCGACGGCAGCACCCTCACGGCCAGCATTTACGGGCCGTCGAACGTCCAGACGTTCAACAACCAAGCGCTCGACATGGCCAAGAACCTCCGCTGGAACCCCGCGCAGAAGAACGGCGAGCCGACCGACGCGTGGGTCCAGTGGCCCTTCCAGCCGCTGAGACAGTAATCAACATCCATCCGACGGCGTTCGTCGCCCCCACCGCTGTCGTGCTGGGGGACGTGACCCTCGGCCCCCGCGCCAGTGTGTGGTATACGGCCGTCCTGCGAGGGGATCTGGCGCCCATCGTGGTCGGCGAAGGGTCGAACGTCCAGGACGGCACCGTGGTCCACGTGGACGAGGGCAAGCCGGCGCTCATCGGGGCGCGGGTGGGCATCGGCCATCGGGCGGTGATCCACGGTTGCGTCATCGAGGATGACTGCCTGATTGGCATGGGCAGCGTGCTGCTGAACGGCGTGCGGGTCGGGACCGGCAGCGTCGTGGCAGCGGGGGCGGTGTTGCCCGAGGGGCTCGAGGTGCCGCCCGGGTCGGTCGTGATGGGGGTGCCTGCGCGGGTGGTCCGGGCGGTGGACGACGCCCTGCGCGCGCGCATTCGGGGGACCTGGGAGCACTATGTCGCGGAGGCGACGCGGCACCGGGCAGGGCGGTTCCCGCTCGCGGAGACAGGTTTGTGATGTGAATTGTCGAACGTGCCGCCGGGACACGGCTCCCGGCGCGTCTTGCCCGGTCCTGCCGCCGTGTCTACCTTGACCCTCCGCGCTTTTTGCTTGCTCTGCGCGTAGCTAGATTCACTCTACCGCCGCCACCGTTGGGGATCACGCTCTCACCGTGAGGGACGAGCCAGCATGACTGTTTCCACCCGCAAAGGGCAGCTCGACCTGAGCGCCAACGCCATCACCGTACTCGAGCGCCGCTACCTCGTGAAGAACGACCAGGGGGTGCCCGCCGAGCGCCCCGAGGATCTGTTCTGGCGCGTCGCCCGGGCGGTCGCTGCCCCAGACAGCCGCTACGGCGCCTCGGCCAAGGCGGTCGAGGGGCTGGCCGAGACGTTCTTCGAGCTGATGGCCACGCGGGTGTGGATGCCGAACTCGCCCACGCTGATGAACGCCGGCCGGCCTCTGGGCCAGCTCTCGGCGTGCTTCGTGCTGCCCGTGGACGACGCGCTCTCCAACGGCCAGAGCGGCATCTACGACACGCTCCGCGCGATGGCGCTGGTGCATCAATCGGGCGGCGGCACCGGGTTCTCCTTCTCCCGGCTGCGCCCCAAGAACGACGTCGTGCGCTCGACTATGGGCGTGGCCTCGGGCCCCGTCTCCTTCATGAAGCTGTACGACGCTTCGACCGATGTGGTGAAGCAGGGCGGCACCCGGCGCGGGGCGAACATGGGCATCCTGCGCGTCGATCACCCCGACATCCTCGATTTCATCACCTGCAAGGACGACCTCACGCAGGTCACGAACTTCAACATCTCCGTCGCCGTGACCGACGTCTTCATGCGGGCGCTGGAGGACGGCACCGCCTACGACCTCGTCCATCCGCGGACCGGCCGGGTGGTGGGGCAGCTCGATGCGCGCGAGGTGTTCCGCCGCATCGTCCACGGGGCGTGGAAGACGGGCGAGCCCGGGGTCTACTTCATCGACCGGGCCAACCACTACAACCCGGTGCCGCACCTCGGCAGTTACGAGGCGACCAATCCGTGCGGCGAGCAGCCGCTCCTGCCGTACGACGTCTGCAACCTTGGCTCGATCAACCTCGGCCTGTTCGCCAAGGACGGGGGGGGGGACGTGGACTGGGAGCGCCTGCGCACCGCCGTGCACCTGTGCACGCACTTCCTGGACAACGTCATCGACGCCAACAAATACCCGCTCACCGAGATCGACGAGCTGGCCCGCCGGATTCGGCGCATCGGGCTCGGGGTGATGGGCTGGGCGGACCTGCTCGTGCGCCTCGGGATCCCGTACAACACCGAGGAGGGGGTCGCCCTGGGCCGGCGGGTGATGGAGTTCGTGGACGAAGAGGCGAAATCGGCCTCCGAGCGGCTGGCTGAGCAGCGCGGCGAGTTCCCGGAGTGGGAGCGCTCGATCTGGGGCCCGGACGCGACTGGCGCGCGCGGCCCGCAGGGCGAGCGCCTCCGACCGATGCGGCGGCTGCGTAACTGCAACCTCACCACGGTGGCGCCCACGGGCACGATCTCGATCATCGCTGGCTGCTCGTCGGGGATCGAGCCGCTGTTCGCCGTGGCGTTCATGCGCAACCAAGCGGGCGTCCTGATGCCCGATGTGAACGAAGACTTCGTCGCCCTCGCCCGGCGCGAAGGCTGGTATTCGGACGACCTGGTGCGGCGGATCGCCGAGGCGGGCCACATCCACTTCGATGAGGTGCCGGCGTCGTGGCAGCGGGTGTTCGTCACGGCCCACGACGTGACGCCCGAATGGCACATCCAGATGCAGGCCGCGTTCCAGGCGTTCACCGATTCGGCGATTTCCAAGACCTGCAACTTCCCCAACGCGGCCACCGAGGAGGACGTGGAGCACATCTATCGCTACGCCTACCGGCTGGGCTGCAAGGGCGTGACGGTGTACCGCGATGGGGCGCGCGCGCTGCAGGTGCTCTCGACCGGCGCGACCGCCAAGAAGGTGCAGGAGCAGGCGGGGCAGGGCGGGGGGGGGGG
>JBOHSA010000069.1:0-12104 GCA_050732995.1 Gemmatimonadales bacterium
GCCCCCCCCCCCTCCCCCCCCCCCCCCCGGGTCGGAATGGGGAAGACTTCGACGCCGTTCTGCCGCTCCCAGGTGGTCTCCACCGGCGGGTGCCCCACCGGCTGGGTCCAGCGTTGCGGCACGCCGACCGTGACCTCGAGCCCGCGCGCCGCCAACGCGCGCAGCTTGCCGCGGTTGGCCGGCTCGACGTAGGTGTGGGAGATGATCAGGACGCGACGCATGAGATCAAGTGCATCGAGGAATGGGCGGCACAGGACTCGAACCTGTGACCTCCGGTATGTGAGACCGGCGCTCTAACCAGCTGAGCTAGCCACCCGCCTTTAGCGTGGGCCCTGGAGGATTTGAACCTCCGACCTACGGATTATGAGTCCGCTGCTCTAACCATCTGAGCTAAGGGCCCGCGAGACGGCAAATATAAGTGCGGAGTGCGGAATGTGGAATGCGGAATGTCGCGATGGGCGTCGTGGCGCACGACCTCGCCCTGCAATTCCGCACTCCGCACTCCGCAATCAAAGCAGCCCCCCCCGTCTCAGCTTCCCCAGCTGATCGAACCACGCCTCGTGCACCGCCAGCACGTCGGCGGGCGAGACGGTGGCGACGCCCGACTTGCCGACCTCGATGCCCGCGGCGTAGTTGGCGACCTGGGCCGCTTCGCGCACGCTCGCGCCCGCGGCGAGGGCCGTGCCCACCCAGGCCGTTACGGTGTCGCCGGCTCCCGAGACGTCGAACACCTCGCGCGCCATGGTCGGAATGCGGGTGATCTGCTTGTCCTTCGTGACCAGCACCATCCCTTCGGCGCCGAGCGTGAGCAGCAGGTTGTCTACGCCGAGCTGGTCGAGCGAGGTGGGCAGGGCGTCGGGGTGCGCCAGATCGAGCGTGGCGCCCATCGCCTGCTCCAGCTCCCGCCGGTTGGGCTTGAACACCGTGGCGCCGCGATACGTGAAGAAGTTCTTGAACTTGGGGTCGACGACGACCGGGACGCCGCGCTTGCGCGCCAGGGCCAGCCCGCGCTCGATCACCTGGGGGGTGAGCGTCCCCTTGTTGTAGTCCTCGATCACCAGCGCGTCCGCGTCGCCCATCGCCCGGTCGAGCTCGGCCTGGACCTGCTCCATGGTGCGTTGCGGGATCGCCTCCTCGACCTCCTCGTCGATCCGGACGACCTGCTGCCCGCGCGCGACGACGCGGGTCTTGGAGGTGGTGGGCCGCGCGGCCGCGACCACGAGGTGGCCGTCGGTGAGGCGGCTTTGCGCCAGCTCGCCGCGGAACGAGTCGCCCCGGGCGTCGTCTCCGATCACCGCCACCAGGCGGCACTCGGCCCCGATCGCCGCGACGTTGGCGGCGACGTTGGCCGCGCCGCCCAGCGCGTAGCGGCGCGCGCGCACCGTGACCACCGGCACCGGCGCTTCGGGCGAGATCCGCTCCGCCTCGCCCGCCAGGTAGATGTCGAGCATCGCGTCGCCCACGACGACGATGCGGCACGCGGCCATCTTCCCCAGTAACGCTTCGAGGCGCTCGCGGGTAAAGCGGGTGGGGGAGTCGGGGTGGGTCACGTGACGCATCCGGTGCGGAATGCGGAGTGTACCCAAATGCGGAGTGCGGAGTGCGGAATGCACAGAATGCGGAGTGCGGAATGCGGAATGCGGAATTGAAGGGTTGGTTCGATCCACGAGGTGACCACCGTATTCGACCCCGGCGCGGTCCATTCCGCACTCCGCATTCCGCATTTCGCATTCACGGCAGTAAGCTCTCCCGCTTGAACCGATACGTCATGCCGACCGATCCCACCCAGCGGGTGCGCGCCGCGCCGGGCGTGTGGCCCGCGTTGCGCACCAGATGGACCCCGCCGTCGCCGGCGAGGCTCAACGGGCCCGCCTCGAGCCGGGCCGAGAGGGCGAGCCGCACGGTACGCTCGACGACCCCGGCCAGAAAGGTCGGCGTCGTGGTGAACTCCGCCACCGCGGGGTAGGGATTCCGGAAATCGCCCTCGCCCTGGCGCAGCAAGGTGACTTCGGGTCCGAGGAGCGCCGGACCGGCCAGGAGAGTCGCGCGAGCCGTGAGCTGATCGTAGTCCGAGAAGTTCCGCGCGAGACCGACGCCACGCCGCATGAACGTCTCCGCCGCGTTCGGCGTGCGGTAGGTGAGGTTCGCCACGCGGGTGTAGAAGACGGACCAGGCGGTTCGCCCCAGGCCCCCCAGGGCGCCGACGGTCAGCCCGTATGAGGTCGGCTCCTCGTCGCCGGCACTCGAGCGATCGACCTGGATGTCGTCGATCAGGATCGAGGCGAACACCGCTGTGCGGCCGAGGTGCGACTGCACGTCCACGCCGACCAGATTGTTGGGCGTGCTGCCCTGGTCGTACTGCGCCAGCAGACCGAGGTTCAGGATGTTCGCGAACCAGGGCTCGAGCTCCCGGTCCGGCCCGGCCAAGAGCGTGCCCTCCCACAGCGCGATGGTCGTGGCGCCGGGAGGGCGAACGATCAATCGGTGCGCCACGAGGTATCGCTGGTTCACCACGCCGGCCGTGTCCACGAGATCGTCGAGTTGGGTGATCACCCCTTCGAATCGGATCCCCGACGTGCCCACGCTCAAGCCGAAGTGGTCGTAGCTGTAGGGAGCCGGCGACAGCAGGAGGCCCTCCACCGCGGTGGGCCCCCAGTTGCGGTCCAACGAGCCGAAGAACAGCTCGCCGAATCGCCACTGGGCGCTGAAATACGCCTCGGCGTTTCGGCCCGCCACGACGCGGTCTTTTTTCCCCTCGTAGTCCGGGTCGTACTTGAGTCTGCTGTCGAAATAGGGATGGGAGACGGCCGCCACCGGGCCGAACGCGAGCTGCACGGCGAGGCCACCGGCGACGGTCGCATGCCCGGGTCCCGCGGGCCGCAGCGGGTCGCGCCGGGCGTGCGACCCCGCGCCCGCCGCCACGTGGCCGTCCACCCGCCCCCAGGGCCCCTGCTCCCGGCGTGTGAGGTCGGCCAGCAGCCGCCCCACGATCCGGCGCTCGCCGGTCGAGAGCGCCACGGTGTCGACCGCCCGGAGCGCCGTCACCAGGGCCGCCTGGCGCAGCGGCCGGGTGAGCGGCGCCGGATCCGCCATCGCCCCGCGCGCGATGAGGTGATCCACGTACGGCATACCCCAATAATGAAGGGGCACGTAGGCGGACGCTTCCTGGGCGGCCAGTGGGACTGCTGCCAGACGCCACGACGCCACGACGCCAAGCAGAAGCACGGTACGCATCGGTCGCGGAATCTCGCCCTGCCCCTGGGGACAAGCAACCACTTAGCCGCTTAGCCTCTTACCCTCTTAGCGTCTTAGCCTCCTAGCCTCTATCCTTCGCGTCTATGTTCGTCGACCTGATCCGCGGCTCCGTCGTCGAATCCCGTCACCGCGTGCACGTCGCCGTGGTGGACGCCGCAGGCCGGCTCGTGGGCCGGGCCGGCGATCCCGCGCTGGTCACGTTCTGGCGCTCGGCGGCGAAGCCGTTCCAGGCCCTGCCGCTCGTGCTGGACGGCGCCGTCGAGCGCTTCGGGATCGGCTCGGCCGAGCTCGCGCTGTGCTGCGCCTCGCACTCGAGCGAGCCGGCCCAGGTGCAACTGGTGCGCGAGTTCCTCCAGAAGATCGACTGCGCGGAGCGCGACCTCTTGTGCGGCCCGCACCCGCCGCTCTCCGAGGCGGTCGCCAAGGATTGCCAGACGCGCGGTGTGCGGCTGACCGCCGTGTACTCCAATTGCTCGGGCAAGCACACCGGCATGCTCGCCCTGGCGCGCCACCACGGCTGGCCTACGGAGGGCTACACCCGGCCGGACCATCCCGTGCAGCAGCGCTGCCTCGCCGAGGTGAGCCGGTGGACCGAAGTCCCGGCGGGGTCCATCGGCACGGCGACCGACGGCTGCGGCGTGGTGTGCTACGCGCTGCCGCTGCAGAACATGGCGGGGGGGTATGCGAGGCTAGCGAATGCGGAATGGGGAATGCGCAATGCGGAATGGCATGGGAACGTCGGACAGCGGCACACGGCGGCGAACATCCCTGGTCAAAACCGCACTCCGCATTCCGCATTCCGCATTGTGGAGTCAATGCTCCGCCATCCCGAGCTGGTCGCCGGGGAAGGCCGGCCCTGCACCGAGCTGATGCGGGCGCATCCCGGGCGCGTCGTCGCGAAGGTAGGGGCCGAGGGCGTGTACAGCGCGCTGCTCACGCGGGAGAGGCTGGGCGTGACCCTCAAGATCGAGGACGGCCACGGCGGCGCCGCGGCGCTGGCGCTCGCCGCCGTGCTGGCCGAGCTGGGGCTCCGGCCCCAGCCGCCCTCCCTGCTGGTGAAGCCCACGGTCAATTCGCGCGGCGACGTGGTGGGCGAGATGCGGGTAAATGGAGGCCTCACGAAATGAAACGATTGCGGAATGCGGATTGCGGAATGGTAATGTGAGTCCTGCGAACGGGTCCGTGTTGGATC
The DNA here is from genome assembly GCA_050732995.1 of Gemmatimonadales bacterium. Lineage (GTDB taxonomy): Bacteria > Gemmatimonadota > Gemmatimonadetes > Gemmatimonadales > GWC2-71-9 > JBOHSA01. The sequence continues at coordinate 4,448 of JBOHSA010000069.1, forward strand.
TTCGGACCAGCGCCCTCGTCCAGGTCGCGACGGCGATCGCCCAAGGGAACGAAGCGGCGCTGCGGGACCGGCTGCGCGCGGCGCGCGGCGCGGGCGTGCCCCCGGGATGGATCGAGGAGCTGCTGCTCCAGAGCCTGCTCAACGTGGGGTATCCGCTTACCCTGGCCGCGTTCGCCGTCTGGCGCGACGTCGCGGGACCCGTCCAGGACGCTGGAGAAGCGGTCAGGCACGCGGAGTGGGAGGCCTGGCGGCAGCGCGGCGAGCAGGCGTGCGCCGCGGTGTACGGCCGGACGTATCACAAGCTGCTCGTGAACCTGCGCGGGCTGCATCCGGCGCTCGAGGCGCTCGTGGTCGTGGACGCGTACGGCAAGCTCCTGGGCCGCCCGGGGCTCGACCCCAAGCGGCGGGAGCTGTGCACGCTGGCGGCGATCGCGATGCTCGACGCGCCCAAGCAGCTCCATGCGCACCTGCGGGGCGCGCTCAACACCGGATCCAGCCGGGAGGAAGTGGATGCGGTGCTGGCGCTGGTCGAGGCGGACGCGGGGGCGGAGCGGGCGCTGCGAGTGTGGGAGATTTGGGCGGATGTGCGCGGTAGAAACCTCTAAATGCGGAATGCGGAATGCGGAATGCGGAATAGAAGGGCGGGGTCGTGGCGCCAACTGATCTGAAGGATCGAACCCGAGTGTTCGCCTTGGCTATCATCCACCTGGTGGAAGCTCTCCCGCGAGGACGCACGGCCGATGTGATGGGCAACCAATTACTCCGTGCCGGGACTTCGGTTGGTGCGAACTATCGGTCTGCCTGTCGCGCCAGATCGCGAAAAGAGTTCGTGGCCAGATTAGGCGTCGTGGAGGAGGAAGCCGACGAAGCTCAGTTCTGGCGGCGGACCCCCCGTTCAATTCCGCATTCCGCACTCCGCATTCCGCATTAGGGGCGGGGATGTTCATCGACCGTGCTGTCGTTCAGGTCTCGGCGGGCGCTGGCGGGGCGGGGGCATCGTCCTTCCGCCGCGAGAAATACGTCCCCAAAGGCGGCCCCGACGGCGGCGACGGCGGCCAGGGCGGCAGCGTGCTCGTCCGCGCCGACCCGCAGCTCGCCACCCTGCTCGACTACCGCTATCGCACCCACTGGAAAGCCGAGCGCGGACAGCACGGCAAAGGCAAGAACATGACCGGCGCGTCCGGCGCCGACGCCGTGCTCCCCGTGCCCCGGGGCACCGAGGTGCGCGACGCGGACTCGGGCGCGCTGCTGGGCGAGCTGGTCGAGCCGGGACAGACCCTGCGCGTGGCGCACGGCGGCCGGGGCGGGCGGGGCAACGCCCGGTTCGCCACGCCGACCCACCGCTCCCCCCGCGAGTGGCAGCCGGGCGAGTTCGGCGAGGAGCGCCGGATCGAGCTGGTGCTCAAGCTCATCGCCGACGTGGGCCTGCTGGGAGAGCCGAACGCCGGCAAGAGCACCCTGCTCTCGGTGATCTCGGCCGCGCGCCCCAAGATCGCGGACTATCCGTTCACCACGCTCGAGCCGCACCTCGGTGTGGTGGCACTGTCGGACCACCGCTCGTTCGTCGCCGCCGACATCCCCGGGATCATCGAAGGGGCGCACGTGGGCAAGGGGCTGGGCCTGCGCTTCCTGCAACACGTCGAGCGCACGCGGGTGCTCGCCGTGCTGATCCCCGCCGACAGCCCCGACCCGCAGGCGGTGTACGATCTGCTGCGCCGGGAAGCCGCGAGCTACAGCCCCGCGCTCGTCGCCAAGCCGCACGTGGCGGTGCTCACCAAGCTCGACCTCGTCGCGCCCGGTGCGCCGCCGCCGGCCCTCCGGACCGAAGCCGGCGCGCCGGTGCGCGCGATCTCGGCCGTGACCGGTGCCGGCCTCCCCGAACTGCTCGAGACGCTGTGGCAGACCCTCGGAACGGTGGCCTCGCGCCCGACGAACTAGCCGCCTACCTGGCGCTGGCGGAGGTGCCGGGCATCGGGGCCGCCCGGCTGCGCACGCTCGTGACCGCGTTCCAGAGCGCGCTCGGGGCGCTGCGGGCGCCGCACGGCGCGATCGCCGCGCTGCCCGGCTTCAGCCGCGCGGCGGCCACGGCCATCCGGAGCGCCGCCCCGCGCCGCGGCCGGGATATCCTCCAGCAGCTCGAGCGGCTGGGCGCCAGGGTCCTGACACCCGCCGACGGCGAGTTCCCGCCGTTGCTCCGGGAGATCCCCGACCCGCCCGCGCTGCTCTACGTGTGGGGCGACCCGGCGCTGCTCGCGCGCCCCGCGGCGGCCCTCGTCGGGAGCCGCGACCACACCCCGTACGGCGCCGCAGCCGCCCGCCTGCTCGCCGCGGGCATCGCTTCAAGAGGAGCGGTCGTCGTCAGCGGCATGGCGCGGGGCATCGACGCGATCGCGCACACCGCGGCGCTCGATGCGGGCGGCGCCACCGTCGGCGTGCTGGGCAACGGGTTCGGCGTGATCTATCCGGCGGCGAACCGGGCGCTGTACGAGCGCATGATCGCGAGCGGGAGCGGCTGCCTGATCACCGAGCTCCCACCGGGCGAGCGGCCGCATGCCGGCGCGTTCCCTCACCGCAACCGCCTGATCTCGGGACTGGCTCTGGCGACGGTGGTCGTCGAGGCGGCGCCGCAATCGGGCGCGCTCATCACGGTGGACGCCGCGCTGGACCAGGGCCGGACGGTCCTCGCCGTGCCCGGTCCCATCACGAGCCCCACCTCCCTGGGCTGCAACAAGCTGATCCAGCAGGGGGCGAAGCCGGCCCTCGCGGCGGCGGATATCCTCGAAGAGCTGGGACTGGCGGGACTCGAGCCCTCCCCCCTCCCCCCGGGGGCGGCGCCCGGGGTCGGCCCACCCGAACGCAAGGTGCCGCCCGACCTGAGCGATATGCAACGCACGCTGTGGGAGGCGCTCCGCGGCGAGCCGCGCCACGTGGACGCCCTGGTGGCGGCCGCGCGCGCCGACACGGGCGCCGTGCTCACCGCGTTGACCGACCTGGAGCTCAAGGGGCTCGTGCGGCAGGAGCCGGGGATGCGGTTTTCTTTGAGTGCGGAGTGCGGAATGCGGAATGTGGAGTAGAAGGGCAAGCTCGAGCTCATCGTTCAATTCCGCACTTCGCACTCCGCATTCCGCACTATGTTTCCCCCGTGCGCCACCTCTATCTCCACGTCCCCTTCTGCGTCCGCCGCTGCAGCTACTGCGACTTCTCCATCGCGGTCCGCCGGCGGATCCCGGCGCGCGAGTACGTGGACGCGATCCGCCGGGAGCTCGCGCTTGTCCAGCCGGGCGCCGACTCCCTCGAGACCGTCTACCTCGGCGGCGGCACGCCATCGTTGCTCCCTGCGGATGCGGTGACCACCCTGCTGAAAGACGTCTTTTCCCTTACGCATTCCCTCCGTACGGTTTCCCGCTACGCAGTTGAGGTGACCCTTGAGGCTAACCCCGAAGACGTCACGCCAGCCAACGCGGCCGCCTGGGCACGGGCCGGTATCAACCGCGTCTCGCTTGGCGCCCAGTCGTTCGACGATGCCGTGCTCCGCTGGATGCATCGCTCCCATGACGCCGCGCGCATCGGTGAGGCGGTCCGGACGCTCCGCGCCGCGGGGATCGAGAACCTCTCCCTCGACCTGATCTTCGGGCTTCCGGCGGAACTCCGGCGGGATTGGGCGCGCGATCTCGAGCGCGCCCTCGCGCTGCTCCCGCCTCACCTCTCCCTCTATGGTTTGACCGTCGAGCCGCGAACCCCGCTGGCGCGCTGGGTCTCGCGCGGCGCGACGGCCCCGCCCTCGGACGAGCGCTATGCCGAGGAGTACCTCGTCGCCCACGAGCGGCTGGGCCGGGCGGGCTACCGGTTCTACGAGGTGTCCAACGCGGCACGGGATGACCGGCGATCGCGCCACAACGCCGCCTACTGGTCCGGGGACCCCTATCTCGGCCTGGGCCCCGCCGCGCATTCCTTCGATGGGCGCGCGCGGCGCTGGAACGTCGCCGCCTGGGAGGCGTATCGCCGCCGCCTTGCGGCAGGCCGCGCGCCGGTCGAGTCGGAGGAGAGGCTCACCGCGGAGCAGCGGGAGCTCGAGCGGCTGTACTTGTCGTTGCGCACCGTCGAAGGGCTCGAGCAGGCCGCCTGTCCGCCCGACCGGCTGACTGCCTGGGCAGGGCACGGCTGGGTGGAATCAGGGGGAGGCCGCGTCGTCTGCACCCCCGAAGGGTGGCTCAGGCTCGACGCCCTGCTGGCAGACTTGACTGCCGCCTGCTAGTCCAGCTAAATTGTTTGAGGAGAACAGCTTGCCACCATGCCCCAATCCCTGACCGACCGTGAGCGCCGGGTACTCGAGGCTGTCATCGAGACCTACGTGCAGACTGCCGAGCCGGCCGCGAGCCGGATGATCGCGCGGCGAGCCGGTCTGGGCCTGTCGCCCGCCTCCATTCGCAATACCATGAGCGACCTGGAGGAGAAGGGGTTCATCTACCACCCGCACACCTCCGCCGGCGCCATCCCGACCGATCACGCGTATCGCGCGTACGTGGATTCCCTGATGCGGCTGCCGCCGTCTGCCGTCACGGCGAACGAGGCGAGCCACATCCGCGAGGAGCTCTCGGGCGGGCGGGCCGCGGTGGAGGTGATTCTGTCCCGCGCCGCCCAGGTGTTGGGCGTGTTGACGAACGAGCTGGGGGTGGCGGTGAGTCCGTCCCTGGACGAAGCGGTGCTCGAGCGGCTGGAACTCTTGCAAGTGTCGTCCGAGCGCTTGCTGCTCGTGCTCACGCTCCGGAGCGGAGTGGTGCGCACGATCTTCGTCGAGGTCCCCTCCCTCATGGCCGCCGAGGCCGTCGTGCAGGTCGCCGTCGTGCTCAACGAGCGCCTGGCGGGTCTGGCGCTGAAGGAGATCCGCGCCACGCTCTCCGACCGCCTGCGGGACGCCGTGTCGGCGCCGGGGTCGACCGAGCTGATCAACATTTTCGTGCAGGAGGCCGACGAGCTGTTCGATGTCGCCCCGCCGGCCGCGGGACCGGGCTCCAGCGGGGTGCTGCTCGGCAGCACACAGGCCCTGGCCGGGCAGCCGGAGTTCGCGACCAAGGAGCAGCTCCAGGGGCTGATGGAGGTCACCGAGCGGCGCGACCTGCTGCGCCAGGCGCTCGGCGCCCGGGATGGTGGCGGACTGACGATCACCATCGGTCGGGAGCACACCGACCCGAAGCTGGCGCCATTCACGCTCGTCACCGCCTCCTACCGCTGCGGGCCGCTGTCGGGCGTGATCGGGGTCATGGGTCCCACGCGGATGCCGTACGAGAAGATCGTGGCGCTCGTGGACCACACGAGCCGGCTGGTGGGAGAGCTGCTGCGGTGAGCGCGCGCCGCGACTGCTACGCGCTGCTCGGCCTGCCGCGCGACGCGGCGGAGGCCGACATCAAGAAGGCCTACCGGCGCCTGGCGATGGAGTTTCACCCCGACCGCAACAACGGCGACAAGGCGGCCGAGGAGCGGTTCAAGGAGGTCACCGAAGCCTACGAGATCCTGCGCGACCCCGAGAAGCGCGCCGTGTACGACCGCTACGGCGAGGCGGGGCTGCGCGGAGGAGGAGGGGGGGGGGGGGATCCGGGCGGGTTCGGCTTCGCGCACTTCGATCTCGCGGAAGCGTTGAGCGTGTTCATGCGCGATTTCGGGAGCCTGGGCGGGTTCGATGCGTTCTTCGGCGGCGGGCAGCGGGCGCAGCGCGAGCGCCGCCGCGGGCAGGATCTCAAGGTCGCGCTCAAGCTCACGTTGGCCGAAGTCGCGTCCGGCACGACCAAGACGGTGAAGCTGCGCACCCTCGAGGTCTGCAAGACCTGCCGCGGCACGGGCGCCCGCGCCGGGACCCGCGTCAGCACCTGCGGCACCTGTGGCGGCACCGGCGAAGTCCGGCGCCAGGCGCGCTCGATGTTCGGGCAGTTTCTCTCCGTCTCGCCGTGCCCGAGCTGCGCCGGGGAGGGCACGGTGGTGTCCGATCCCTGTCCCGCCTGCCGGGGCGACGGGCGGGTCAAGGTGGAGAAGACGATGCAGATCGAGGTCCCCGCCGGCGTCGCCGATCACCACTATCTCACGATGCGCGGCAACGGCGTCCCCGGCCCCCGCAACGGCCCGCCGGGGGATCTCATCGCCGTGCTCGAGATCGCCCAGGACCCGCGGTTCGAGCGCCACGGGGACGACTTGCTGTACGACCTGCCGCTCTCGTTCAGCCAGGCGGCGCTGGGCGCCGAGGTCGAGATCCCCACTCCCTACGGCATCGCCGCGCTCAAGGTGCCCGCGGGCACGCAGACCGGCACGGTGTTCCGCGTGCGCGGCAAGGGGCTCCCGCGGCTGGGCGAAAGCGCGCGCGGCGACCTGCACGTGCGCGCGCAGGTCTGGACCCCCACCAAGCTCACGCCGGAGCAGGAGCGGATCCTGCGCGAGCTGGCCACGGTCGAGAGCGCGCCGCCCTCGGAAGACGGCGTCCGCAAGTTCTGGCAGCAGATCAAGGAGGCGTTGGGCGGCTGACCGGGCTGGGAGGCCTATGTCCGACTGCATCTTCTGCAAGGTGGCGGCGGGGGAAGTGCCCGCCACAATCGTGAAACGGAACGCGCAACTCCTCGCGTTCCGCGATGTCAATCCCCAGGCCCCGACGCATCTCCTGGTGATTCCCACCCACCATGTGTCGTCGTTGAACGACGCGCGGGACCCCGCGCTGCTCGGCGAGATGCTCGCCTTCGCGCGGGATCTTGCGAAAGAGGTCGGGATCGCGCAGAAAGGGTACCGCGTCGTGCTGAATACGAACCCCGACGGCGGGCAGACGGTGTTTCACATCCACCTGCACCTGTTGGGCGGCCGGGCGATGACCTGGCCGCCGGGGTGATCCCTTGCGGGGCCCGGCGAGCGCGGCTAAGTTTGTGGCTTCATCACAGTTAGCCGGTCCCGCCGGACCCCGGGAAGAGGTGACCAACGGATGCCGGAAGTCATCATCCACGATGACGAGAGTTTCGAGCGCGCGCTGAAGCGCTTCAAGAAAAAGTGCGAGAAGGCGGGCATTCTCTCCGATCTGCGCAAGCACCGTCATTATGAAAAGCCGAGCGAGCGCAAGAAGCGCAAGATGAACGCGGCGCGCCGCAAGAATCGGCGGACGCGCCCCGTCTAGCCGTGGCGAGCCTGCCGGACCGGCTGCGCGCGGCGCTGACGGCAGCCCGCAAAGGACGCGATCAGGCGCGCACCCTGCTGCTCTCGACCATTCTCGCAGACCTTCGCAACAAAGAACTCGAGCTCCACCACGCCGCCTCGGACGACGAGGCGGCCGACGTGGTGCGGCGCGGCATCAAGCGCCGGCGCGAGGCGGTCGAGCACTACGCGGCCGCGCAGCGCCGGGACCTGGCCGACCGGGAGCAGGCCGAAGCGGCGATCCTCGAGACGTTTCTGCCGCCGGCCGTGCCGCCCGAGGAGATCCGGGCCGCGGTGCGCGCCGCCATCGCCGGCGGCGCCACGGACGTGGGCAAGGTGATGGGCCAGGTCATGCCGGTGTTCAAGGGCCGGGCGGACGGCAAGCTGATCAACCAGATCGTGCGCGAGGAGCTGTCGGCAGCCGTATGAGTGGGGGTGGAGGGGTCGCGCCCTCCGTGCTGGAGACACTCGAGTTTCCCGCCGCGCTGGAGCGGGT
>JBOHSA010000070.1:0-4361 GCA_050732995.1 Gemmatimonadales bacterium
CACGACGATTCATGCGACACCTCCATCGGACAGGGGGCCCGCGCGCCGACAGCGGACCGGGCACAACCCACGCCCCGAGGATGGAGCGGCACACGCCCGAGTGGAATCGCACGATGATGTGAGGGAGAACCGGCTAGACGAGATGCTCGCGCAGCGCGCGGCTCACCGCCTCCGCCACACTGTGCACCTGGAGCTTGGCGTAGATGTTGCGCACATGCGTGCGGATCGTGTCGAGGCTCAGGCCCAGCTGCGCGGCAACCTGCTTGTAGCCCATCCCCTGCACCAGGCCGCGCAACACCTCCTGCTCGCGGTCGGTGAGGTCGAGCCGAGTCGGCGCCCGGTCAGCTTTCGTCCTGCCTTCGCCGAGGTGGCGGAGGAGGTCCAGCACCGTGCGCGCCACGCCGGCGGATAGCGGCGAATCGCCCCCCATCACGGAGCGCAGCTCCGCGATCAGCCGGTCGGGAGGGGTGCGCTTCAGCAAGTAACCGTCGGCACCCGCGCAAATCGCCTGCAGCACGGTCCCGGACTCCTCGAACACGGTGAGCGCTACCACCGTTGTGTCCGGCGCCCGTGCCCGGAGCCGCCGGATCGCCTCGAGACCGCTGGTCCCCGGGAGCTGGAGGTCCATCAGGACGAGATCCCACCCCCCGCCCCCCCCGCGCTGCTCCTCGGCGTCGAGCTCCGCGAGCGCGGCGTCCGCTGAGCCGAAGCTCCCCGCCAGCGTGAACCCGGGGGTCATGCGCAGCAGGGTTTCGAGGCTCGATCGGTACCGCGAATCGTCCTCGATCGCCACCACGCGCACCGTGCCTGCTCGTGGGCTCCGCACTCGCGTCAACATAGGGCGCTGGCGCAGGTGGAGGCGCTCACACGATCATGCGAGGCGCCCGCGCAGCCGGCGCGCCAGGGAGTCCAGGGAACGTCGCGCCGTGGCGAAGCGCAGCCGCACCACCGTCCCGCCGCCGGGAGGGTGGTGCCAGGTGATTTCGCCGCCGATGTCCGCCGCCCGCTGCCGCATGCTCGGGAGTCCGAGGCCTGGCCCCTGGTGCGCGAGCGTTCCTTTGGGGAGCCCCCGCCCGTCATCCGAGACGGCGAGGTCCCAGGCGCCCGCGCGCGGCTCGAGCGACAGAGTCACGTGCCGCGCGGCGGCGTGGCGCGCCGCGTTGTGCAGCGCCTCCAGGCCCACGAGGAGCACGGTCCGGCGCACCGCCGGCGGCAGCCGCGTCGCCGGCCAGGCTTGGGGAAACCGGGTCGTGAATTCGACCGCATCGCCGGCGAACAGCCGCGTCCCGTGCTCGGCCAACCGCGCGGCGAGCTGCTGCAGCGTGTCGGCCCGCGGATCGAGCGCCCACACGATGTCCGACAGCGCGCTCCCCAGCTCCTCGGCCGTCTGCGCGATCTCACGCGACACCTGCGCCCGGTCCACTCCTTCGGCCGCCGTCAGCACGCCGGAGAGAATGCCGATACTGCCGAGCCCGGACCCCAGCTCATCGTGCAAGTCCATCGCGATCCGGGTCCGTTGGCGCTCGAGACCGACGAGGTGGGCGATCCGCGCCCGGTACCAGGCGAACGCCAGTGCGCCCGCCGCGACCAGGAACCCCGCGATCGCCCACGGCCGCCGGAACCACGGCGGATCGACCGTGAACCGGAACGCCGCCGGCGCAGCCGTCCAATTCGACCCGTCGAGCGACGCGCGCACTTCGGCGTGGTAGCGCCCCGCCGGCAGGTCCACCCACCGGAAGAACGGCTGTCCCCGGGTGTCCTGCCACGCGCCATCCGTCGACAAGCGTACCTGGTAGCGGATGAGCGCCGGATCGCGAAACGACAGCGCGGCGAAGCGGAGCTCCAGGCGGTTGCTTCGGCTGGGGAGCCGGAGCGCGCGGTCCAGCGGGACCGACACGGTGTCCACTCGTGCCTCCACCAGCGCGACGGGCGGCGGGGAGAGGCTGGCGATCCGCGTCGCGGCGGGCACGCGTACCAGCCCGTGGTCCGTCGTGAGCCACAGCGTCCCGTCCTCCTCCTCCAACACGTCCCAGACCGCCGCCGCGGGCAGCCCGTACCAGCCGGAGAGGCGCTCGACCACGCCCCAGCCGGGCGGCGCGATCCGGATCGGCTCGCCATAGTTCGGTACCCAGATGCCGCCGCGCGGGGAGGGCGCCAGGTTGTTCGCCTGATGCGACGGCAGGGTGAGCCCCGCCGGGAACCGGACCCACCGACCCGCGACGCGGCGCTGCAGCCCGGCGCGCAGGCTCGCCGCCCACACGACCCCGCGCGGCGACTCGAGGAGCGCTTGTACGCGCCGGGCCCCCGGCAGGGAATCACACGTCCAGGCGGGGACGCGCCCGGAGCGCAGCGCGCCGGCCGCCGTTTCGCAGATCCGCTCCCCGCTCGCCACCCACAGTCGACCGTCCCCGTCTTCCAGCACGGCGTTCACCTCCGCCCCGGCCTCGAACGGCGTATCGGCCGGACGGCGAGCCGTCCGCAGATCGGGCTCGACCAGAACGAGTCCGCCCTCCCCCGCGATCCACAGAGCGCCGTCCGCGGCCCGGGCCATCCCCTCCACCTCCCCGCGCACCGCGGCCATCCGGTGGAGCACCCGCCCCTGCCGTACGGCTACGAGCTCCTTCCCGGTCCCGACCCACACGCGGCCGCGGCCGTCCAGGAGGAGCATGCCGACTGCCGGAAACGCGAACACGGTGCGCGCGATCCACCCTCCGGGAGTGGCGCGCACGTAGCCCGTCCCGCCCCACGTCGCCACCCACACCCACGGCCCCGTTTTGCGGACGAAGCGCGCAGTCGAGGCGGCCAGGCCATGCCGCTCCGCCCAGATCAGGGTTTCGGGCTCGGGATACTTAAACAGGCCGGTGAACGTTCCGACCCAGAGGGTCCCTTCACGATCCACCAGGAGTGGCCCCCCCCCCACCATCCCTTCGGACTCGCGCAGCAGCCGAGGCGGCTCGTCGGGCGGCAGGAGAACGAGCCCGAGGTCGTAGGAGGCCCAGATCGCCCGGCCGCGCCGCACCAGAGCGATCGGACGACCCGGAGCGACAAAACGCGTCACCCGCCGTCCGCCGTCGAGGTCGAACACGCCGTCGGCGCCGAGACCGACCCGCCGACCGTCCTCGAGCGAGAGCACGTCGAGGGGCGCGTGCGCCGACGCCAACCTGCGCCCGCTGCCGTGCCGGGTGAGCTCCCACACCGCCACGTCCGTCAGCACGTCGACGGCTCCGGCGCCGTTCGCCCTCAGGCGGCGCGGCTGTTCGCCGCCCAGGAGATCCATCGGCAGTGTCCGCCAGCGGCCGCGGCCATCGCGGAGCAGGATGCGCGAGCCCTGCGCCACCCACAGGATCCCGTCGGCAGCGAATGCTGCTGCCCGGACGCGGAGTGGCGCGCCATCGGGCCCCGAAACAGGTCGGGCGCTGGAGGCGGTAATCTCATGGAGGATGCCATCATCTCGCAGGGCGATCAGCTGCCCCGCGGGCGAGACCGACAGCGCCCGGATCACCCGGTCGAGCGTTTCGGGAGCCCAGCGGCGGAATTCGAGGCCGTCGTAACGAAACAGCCCGGCTTGCGTCCCCACCCAGATGAACCCGGTGCTGTCCTGCACCAAACTCGAGACCGTCGACCCGTAGAGTCCCTGCTCCGGGCCGAAACGGCGGACCAGGCGCTCTTGTCCGGTTACGCGACTGGGACACACCACCGCGAGCAGGCCGAGTACCAGGGCTCGAGACATCATCGCGCCTCGGGACTGTGCGAAAGGAAGGTCTGGAGAATGTAGCCCCGCGCGCGGCATCGCGCGCCATCCCCGAGCTCAGCACCGGTTTGACCGCGACGGGCGCCCGTCGCAGTATACGCCGTCCCCTGTTCCGAGACCTCCCCGGCGCGCCGTGCCACCCCATCACCGGCAGACACTAGTGAACTGTAATTATAGGTGCTAAAGTGCTATCGTTGCGGGCATGGTTCCCACTGCTGCCGTACAGCTCAAGCCGGAGGAGCGCGCCGAGCTGGAGCGTCGCGCGCGGTCCCAACGGGTGCGTGCCGACGTGGCGCGCCGCGCCCGCATGATGTTGATGCTGGCGGACGGGATGCCCTACACCGCGATCGAGGCGGCGCTCGGCTGCAGCTCGGCCACGGTCGCGCTCTGGAAGCAGCGCTTCGTCGAAAGCGGCCTTGCCGGTCTGGGGGCACGACACCAGGGCACCCGACCGACGGTGCTGACGCCGGCGCTGGAGGCGCGCATCCTGGCGTGGACGCGGCGCCCGCCGCCCACCGGGGCGACGCACTGGTCGACGCGCCTGCTCGCGGGCAAGCTCGGCGTAAGCCACACGCTCATCGCCAAGGCGTGGCAGCGCGCCGGGCTGAAG
>JBOHSA010000071.1:0-29951 GCA_050732995.1 Gemmatimonadales bacterium
GCGCGGGGGAGGCCGCGGCGGGCGGCCCAGCGGCCGTTGCCGTCCATGATGATCGCGACGTGCAGGCGAGGAGAAGTACTTTGTTGCATAAAGCCCATCCTCAAAAAAAAGAGCACCCGCGGCCCTAGCGCTCGCGCGCGGACCGAATCAAGGCTTCCATGTGATCGAGATAGCGTTCCAGCGCCCGGCGCCCGGCCGCCGTCAGCCGGTACTCGGTCCGGGGCACGCGGCCCTCGAACGACTTGCGGCAGGCGACGTACTCGGCCTCCTCGAGCTTGCGCGCGTGGACGCTGAGATTGCCGTCCGTGGTCTTGAGCAGCCGCTTGAGCTCGTTGAAGGTCAACGTCTCCACGCCCGCGAGCGCGCTCACGATCCCGAGCCGGACCCGCTCGTGAATCAGCCGATCGAGCTCGGCGGCGGTGGTCTTGGGCGGAGTCGCCCGCTCGGGGGCGCCGTGTGACGCCCGCGCCACGTTCGCCTTAGCCACCATGCCTCCGCGCGATGAGGGTGCCGAACGCCACGTGCAGGCCGCCGAATCCCGCGGCCATGCACCAGGTGCCCCAGGCGGCGGGGCCGAACAGCGCCACCGCGCCGAGCAGCAGGAAGCAGAGGCCCATCACGGGCACGATCCGGACGGAGAACGCCCCGCCCGTGACGACGCCGGTGCCGTAGAGCAAGAGCCAGGTGCCGGGCAGCGCGTGCGGCTGGCCGGCCCGATACAACGCCACCGTGAGCAGGCCGCCGACCACCATCGGGGGAAGGAAGGAGAGCCCGAACCGTCGCCCCGGGCCCGAGAGGATCGGGTCATTCACGGCGTGCGCTTTGCGGGCCAGGGCCCAGCCCCCGATCACGACGGCGACGATCGCCTCGGTGAGCCAGGTGACGAGCCACAGCTCGGGTGTCGGTTGGCGGGCCGCGATCAGCGCGGCGGCGAGGGCGGTGACGCCGACGCCCACCTGGCCCCAGCCGGGGACCGCGGTGAACGATCCCGCCCGCTCCATGGTGTCGCGGATGTAGCGCAGGTTGTCGAGCGCGCGGTCATGCAGGGGGCGGGGGGCGGTCATGGCCCCCAGTCTAGCGTCGGGGGCGTCGGTTGTCAAGTACTTTGTATAGCAAAGTTCCGACTCTACGAGGAGTCCAATCTGACCGCCTACGCCCCCTACGACATCGGTCTTGCAGTGCTGGGGAGAGCGCTCGCGGTGCAGCGGCGCTTTCCGGAAGCCGAGGCCATGCTCCTCGAGGCGATCGGGCGGATGAGCGCGCGCTGGCCGCGGGGACACTCGCATCTGTCCTGGGCACGCCGGCACCTCGGCGCGTTGTACCAGGCGTGGGGGAAGCCGGAACGGGCGTCGATACGCTAGCGGTCAATCCGGGGACAGCGGCAGCACCAGCCGGGCCTCGCATCCCCGGCGGTCCCGGCGGTTGGCGAGGGTGAGCGTGCCGCCGTGCGCCTCGGCGATCTGGCGCGACAGGGCGAGGCCGATCCCCGAGCCCTGGGGCTTGGTCGTGAAGAACGGCACGAACAGGTTGGTCGTCTCCGGCACACCGGGCCCGTCGTCCTCCACCCAGACCTCGAGCCGGCCGTCATGGGCGCGCCAGCCGACGGCGACGCCTCCCTCCGCCGCTAGACACGCGTCGACCGCGTTTCCGACGAGGTTGATCAGCAGCTGGTCGAGCTGGTCGCCGTCGGCCCGGATGGTGAGCGTCGGGCCGGAGCGCACCTCGACGGGGAGTCGCGTTTCCAGCGCCACCACGCGTCGCACCCAGGCCTCCACCTCCAGGGGCCGGAGCCGGGGCGCGGGCAGTCGGGCGAGCCGGGCGTAGGAGGCGAGGAACCGGCTCAGCGCCTCGGCGCGGCCCTCGATAACCGACAGCCCGCGCCGCAGGTCGGCGGCGGCGGCGGCGGGAGGCGTCGGTGGTGAGCGGTCCAGCAGGGCCTGAAGGCTCCCCGCCACCGACTTGATGGGGGCGAGCGAGTTGTTGATCTCGTGGCCCAGCACGCGGACCAGGCGCTGCCAGGCCTGGCGTTCCTCGTCGCGCAGCGCGCGGCTGACGTCGGCGAGCACGAGGAGCTGGTGGGGCAATCCGCCCTGGCGAAAGGTGCTGCGGCGCGCCTCCCACCGGCCCCGGCCCCCCGGGAAGTCGAGGGACAGCGTGCGGGGGGACTCGCCGTGCAAGCAGTCGGCGAGGCCCAGCTCGGCGGCGGTGTGGCCGCGCAGCTGCTCCGCGGGCCGGCCCAGCAAGCGCTCCCCGGCGCGGGTCACCAGGCGGAGCGTTTCCTCCGCATCGAAGGCGAAGACGGCCACGTCGATCTCTTCCATGACGCGCCGCAGGAGCGCCGTGGCTTCGAGGGCGCCGAGCCGCTGCGCGCGCAGCTGCTCGCCCAGCGTGTTCAGCTCGAGCATGGCCAGCCCGAGCGCGTCGTTCTCCCGGGCGGCCCGCGCGCGCATCGAGTAGTCCTGCTCGTGCAGCGCGGCGATCATGTTCGACAGCGTCTGCAGCGGCCGGGTGACGCGCTCGCGCACGCCCGACGCGAAGCCCAGCCAGCAGCCGACGATCAGCGCCGTCAGCGTCCACTGCACCTTCGGCGTGAAAGCGTCGCCCCACAACAGGATCAACGCGACGGCGACGGCCGGGAGACCCGCCGCGAGGGTCAGGAGCGCAACGTGCCGCTCGTGCGTGAGCCGAGGGGGGGGCGGGGGGTGCTCAGAGGCCATGATGCTGCAGCCGGCGGTAGAGCGCGCTGCGGGAGAGGCCCAACGCCTTGGCGGCCGCGCTCACGTTCCCCTCGAAGCGGGCGAGCGCCTTCTCGATGAGCACGCGCTCCACCTGCTCCAGGCTCAGATCCTCGAGCCGGGAGCCCGGCGCCCCCTCTCCGCCCGTGCCCGCTCCCCCCCCCCGCAGGCTGAGGTCCGTCGCGCGCACCACGGCCCCTTCGGTCAGGAGTACGGCCCGCTCGATCGTATGGTCGAGCTCGCGGATATTGCCGGGCCAGCTGTAACCGAGGAGCGCCTGCATCGCATCCTGGTGGAAGCCGGTCACCGGCTTCCGGTAGCGCGCGGCGTAGCGGCGCAGGAAGTGCGCGGCGAGCAGCGGGACGTCCTCGCGGCGGTCGCGCAGCGGCGGCAGGCGGATCTCGATCGTGTTCAAGCGGAACAGCAGGTCTTCGCGGAACCGCCCCGCGCCGACTTCGGTGTGCGGGTCCGCGTTCGTAGCGGACAACACCCGCACGTCGACGCGCCGCGTTTTCGACGAGCCCACGCGCTCGAGCTCGCCGGTCTGCAGCACCCGCAGCAGCTTCGCCTGCTGACCGAGCGACAGGTTCGCGATCTCGTCGAGGAGCAGGGTGCCGCCGTCCGCCAGCTCGAAGCGGCCCACCCGATCCGTCTTGGCGTCGGTGAACGCCCCTTTGACGTGGCCGAACAGCTCGCTCTCGAACACGCCCTCGGACAGGCCGCCGAGGTTCACCGTCACGAGGGGTCTTGTCGCCCGGCTCGAGGCGGCATGCAACCAGCGGGCGACGACCTCCTTGCCGGTGCCGTGCTCGCCGGTAATGAGTGCGTTGGCGTCGGCCGGTCCCACCCGCTCCATCAGTCGCAGCACCGGCTGCATGGCGGCGGATTCGGCGATGAGCTCCGGGAACCCCTCCTTGCGGAGCGCGAGATTCTCGCTCTCGAGGCGTTGGCTCTTGCGGATGGCGCGTCCCAGCTCGAGCTGCGTGCGGAGCGCGTTGAGCAGGCGCGTGTTGTCCCAGGGCTTTTCGATGTAATCCTGCGCCCCCCGCCGCATGGCCTCGACCGCGCCCTCGATACTGCCCCAGGCCGTCATCACCATGACGGGAAGGGTGCTGTCGAGGCGTTGCAGCCGGGACAGGAGGTCCAGCCCCTCGATGCCCCCGGTGGTGTCTCGGGTATAGTTCATGTCGATCAGCGCCGCGTCGAAGTCCTGCGTCTCGACCGCTCGCAGCACCGCGCCCGGCGAGGTGGCCCGGTCGACCTCGTAGCCCTCGCCTTTGAGCAGCAGGGTGAGCGCGGCCAGCACATCGGCTTGGTCATCGGCGATCAGGACGCGGGCGGGAGTCACCGCCGCTCCAGCCTGCGCACCAGCTTCAGTCCCGACCAGACCTCGTCCACCGCACAGACTTTGACGTCGACGAGGCCCAGGGGCAGCGCGACGGCGCGAACGACGTCTTCGGTCACGTCGGTGGTCACCCTCGCGCTGCGCTTCGGCCAGGAGATCCAGAGAGCGCCGTCGGAGGTCAGGGCGCGCAGCAGGCCGGGCAGCCGCTCTTCGAGCTCGTGCCTCCGCCGCGTGAAGAGGTGGATGAACGGCAGCCGGCCCTTCCCCCGTGCGGTCCGCTGCACTGCGACCCCCGACGGCAGGTTCCCGAGCGTGGCGCCATAGCCCTTTGGCGCGCCCAGCACGGCGATCCTGCTACCTGTCTTGATCCCGAGCTTGGCAATCAGGGGGCGGGGTGAGTAGCCGGCCATGGGGTAAAGGTGCTAGGGCTTGGGGCCTTGGGACCAGGCCCCATTGCCCCGGGGGTCCCGCGCGGTAGGTTGGCAGCGGTGATCACCCGCCGCGATCTGCTCCACACGGGGTTCGGGGCCACCGCGCTCCTGCTCGGCGTGCCCCGCTCCTTGTTCGCGCGCGGCCGGGCCCGGCGGCCCGACGGCGACCGGCCGTACCTCGAAGCGGCTCGCCAGGCGGAGCGCTGGATCCGGAAGTCGAGGATCGAGACTGCGCACGGCGTCACCTGGCTCGCCGACCCGAACGATCCCCAGTCGCTCGGCACGAGCCTGTACACGCACAGTCCCGGCGTCGTGCTGTTTCTGCTCGAGCTCTATCACACGACCGGCGACGCTGCCTACCGGGACGAGGCCTGTCGCGGAGCGGACCACCTGATCGGCGAGCTCGAGGGAGGGGAGGGGACGGGCGCCGGCATCGGGTACAACGGTCTGTACACGGGCCTCGCCGGTGTCGCGTACAGCTTGGAGCGGACCTCGCGCGTCAGCGGTCGCGGAAAGTACCGCGCGGCTGCCGATCGCGCGCTGCGGCTGCTCGAGCAGCGTGCCCAGCGCGTGGGCGCCGGCGTGCAATGGGGCGACACGACGGACATCATCTTCGGAGGCGCCGGCATCGGCCTCACGCTGTTGCACGCGGCCCGGGCGCTGAACGATCGCGCGGCCGGTGCGCTCGCCGTGCGCGCCGGCCACCGCCTCATCGAGCTTGCCCTGCCGGCCGCCGGCGGCCTCATGTGGACCATGCCCGAAGTCCCCCAGCAAATGCCCAACTTCTCCCACGGGACCGCCGGTGTCGCGTATTTCCTCGCGACGTTGTACGGCGACACGCGCGAGCCGGCGTTCCTGAACGCCGCCCTGGCCGGGGCGCGCTACCTGCTCTCGATCGCCCGCACCGAGCGCGACGTCTTGCTCGTGTATCACCACGAAGGAGACGGTACGGACCTCTTCTATCTGGGGTGGTGCCACGGTCCCTGCGGGACCGCGCGGCTGTTCTACCGGCTGGGGCGGGTCACGGCGGATTCGACGTGGCTGACCTGGGTGCGCCGGGCCGCGCGCGGCGTGATGGAGAGCGGCATCCCCGAGCAGCGCACGCCGGGATTCTGGAACAACGTGAGCCAGTGCTGCGGCGACACTGCCGTGGCCCAGTTCTGCCTCGACCTGCACCGGGCCGTCGGCGACCGGGCCTATCTCGAGTTCTCGCGCCGCGCGACCGCCGACATGCTGCACCGGGCGACCACGGACGGCGACGGACTCAAATGGATCCAGGCGGAGCATCGGGTCCGCCCCGAATTGCTCGTGGCCCAGACGGGGTTCATGCAGGGGGCGGCCGGGATGGGGACGTTCCTGCTGCAGCTCGACCAGTTCGAGCGGGCCGGGCGTCCCGCTATTGTGTTGCCGGACACCCCCTTCTGATTCCGCTGTCGCCGCGCGCCGCACCGGACACCTGAAGGCTACTCGGACCGCAACGCCACCATCGGATCGACCTTCGCTGCCCGCCGTGCCGGGAGATAGGACGCGAACAGCGCGACAACGAGGAGCGCCGCCGCGGCCGCGCCGAAGGTCGCGACGTCGCGGACGGCGACGCCGAACAACATGCTCGCGAGCACGCGGCTCGCCGCCAGCGCGCCGCCGAGGCCCAACGCCACGCCGGCCAGCGCGAGTCGTGCCCCGTGGCCTACGATGAGGCCCACGACCTCCCAAGGAGCCGCGCCGAGCGCCAGACGGATGCCCAGCTCGTGCGTGCGGCGGCCGACGACGAAGCTGATCACTCCGTAGATGCCGACCGCGGCCAAGAGGAGCGCCATCACCGCAAAGGCGCCGAGCAGGACCAGGCTGAACCGGCGCGGCGCCAAGGTCTCCGAGATCAGCCCGTCGAGCGTGGCCGTCTGGT
Source organism: Gemmatimonadales bacterium (assembly GCA_050732995.1). Lineage (GTDB taxonomy): Bacteria > Gemmatimonadota > Gemmatimonadetes > Gemmatimonadales > GWC2-71-9 > JBOHSA01. The sequence continues at coordinate 6,415 of JBOHSA010000071.1, forward strand.
AGAAGTCCTGCAACGGGTCCACCGCCCAGATCTCCCGTTGGACGGCCTCGAGCACCGCGGCGGGATCGCTGCGCGTACGCACGAAGTACGTCATGCTGCCCCAGCCTGTCTGGCGCTGGGCAAGATAGACCTCGGGTCGCGGCTCGCCTTCGAGGCTCCGAAGGCGTGCGTCCCCCACGACACCCACGATCTCGAGGACGGGTGCTGTCTCACCCAGTCGGACCCGGGTCCCGATCGGGTCCTCGGTCGGCCAGTAGCGCCGTCGGGCGCTCTCATTGATGAGCGCCACGGAGGGCGCACCCAGCCGATCCGACTGACCGAACGCGCGTCCGCGCAACAGCGGGATGCCCATGGTGCGGAAGTACTCGGGTGTCGCGTGGTTCACGAAGATCTGGGGCTGCTCGCCTGCCCGCTCGGCCGGCCGGCCTTGCACGATCAGGCGACGCCGCATCGCGATATCCGCCGCGGTGAAGGGCCCGGCGGTGACCGCGCCGACGGCGATCACTCCCGGCAACGACCCGATGCGCCGCTCCGTCTCCTCGAGGAACTGCACGCGCTCAGGCACCGAGTCCCTGCGGTCCCAGGCGAACACCTGGAGCGCCAGCACGTGATCCTTTCGGAAGCCGGGGTCCACCTGCAGGATCGCCGCAAAGCTCCGCAGCAACAGGCCGGCGCCTATGAGGAGCGTCAGGGCGAGCGCGATCTCACCGACGATCAACCCCGCGCGCAGCCGCAGGCGGCCCCGAGCGTCGGAGGCGCGAGCCCCCTTGAGCGTGCTTTGGACGTCGGGCCGGGAGCCTTCGGCGGCAGGCGCGAGGCCGAAGACGACGGCGGTCAGCAGACTCACGGCGAGCGCGAACGCGAGCACGCGGAAGTCCACCGACACGGCGTCGAGGCGGGGAACCTCGCCCGGGGCGAGGGCTTTGATCAGATCCACGCCCCAAAACGCGATGGAGAGGCCCAGGAGACCGCCCAGCAGGCCGAGCAGCACGCTTTCGGTCAAGAACTGCCGCAGCAGTCGTCCCCGTTCAGCGCCGAGGGCGGATCGGACCGCCAACTCCTGTTCCCGCTCGGTGCCACGCGCCAGGAGCAGATTCGCGACATTGGCGCAGGCGATGAGCAAAACCAGACCTACCGCGCCCAGCAGGACGAGCAACCCGGGGCGGGCGCCGCTCACGAGATGATCCCGAAGCGGCGCGACCGTTGTGCCGATGCCGGTGTTCGTCGCGGGGTACTCCACGGCGAGCCCGCGGGCCACGCGGTCCATGTCGGCCCGGGCTTGATCGAGTGAGACGCCGGGCTTGAGCCGGGCGATCACGTTCCACCAGCCACTGGTGCGCTCGCGGCGCTCCCAGGTGCCTTCCTGTCGGGCGACCCAAACGGAGCGCTCACGACCCGGAAGCTCGCGCAGGAGGCCCAGGTCGAGCTCCGGGGGCAGCACACCCAGCACCACATAGGGCGCCCCGTCCAAAGAGAGGGTCGAGCCGACCAAGGCCGGGTCACCGCCGTATCGCTGCCGCCAGAGGCCATAGGTTAGTAGGGCGAAGTTGCCGGAGCCCGGTTTGTGATGCTCCGGCGTGAACAGCCGGCCCTGATATGGCTGGAGCCCGAGGGCGTCGAAGAACCCCTCCGTGACCTGCACCGCGAAGACCGCCTCCGGCCGCCCGTCCGGCGTGATCAACGAATAGGCGTATGGCGCGGCGGCCGCCACCACGGCGAACGCGGTGTTGCGCTCCCGCCAGTCGAGAAAGTTGGCCGGCGCCACTTCGTCGCGCGGCGTGCCCTCGCGCGTGTTGTTCTGCCAGAGGGTGACGATGCGATCGGCGTCCGGGTAGGGCAGCGGGCGCAACATTAGCGTGTCGATGACGGAGAAGATGGCCGTGGTCGGGCCGATGCCGAGCGCGAGGGTGAGCACGGCGACGGCGGTGAAGCCCGGCCGCGCCCGGAGCTGGCGGACTGCGAAGCGGAGATCTTGCAGCAGAGTGTCCATAGTGTCCTCCCCGTTACTCGGAGCGGAGCGCGACCGTTGGGTCCACCCGGGCCGCCCGGCGCGCTGGCAGATACGCCGCGGCGATCCCTGTAATCACCAGCAACAGCGCCGCGCCACCGAAGGCCAGCGGGTCGGCCGGTCCCACGCCGTACAGAAACGACCGCAACAGGCGCGTGGCCGCTGCCGCGCCCACCCCGCCCAGCGCCGCGCCCAGGTCGACGTGCGTCTCCAGCGTGCGGACGTCGAAGACGGGCACGCCGGGGTCGATCTCGTGCACGGCGCTCCGGACCGCACCCACGAGAGCGAGCGGCGCGGTGCGCGCCCGCAGGATCAGCGTCATGATGGGGGAGGTGCCTTGGAGCGCCGACCAGTACACCACCGATACCGGGTCCTCCCGCAGGCTGCGGTACTTCCCGTCGCGTACGATGCCGACGATCCTCGCGGACGGCGCCGTGGTGTCCGCGCCGAGCCACATGCGCCGGCCGATGGGATCCTGATCCGGCCAATAGCGTCGGGCCATGGTTTCGTTGATCACGGCGACGCGCGGCGCGCCGGCCTGGTCCCGCTTGTCGAATTCGCGCCCGGCGAGCACCGGAATGCGCAACGTGGCGAAGTAGCCGGGGCCGACACGGTTCACATCGAACTCTACCGGATGCTCCGGCGTCGCCACGACCCCTTCGAGCGGCACACCGTCCCAGCGCGACCCGCCGGGGCTCGGCACCACGGTGACGGTCATGCTCGCGTCGGCGACGCCGGGGGTCGCCCGCATGCGCGCGAGCAGGTCGGCCCAGAAGGCTCGGGCCTGGACGCCGGTGTACCCGCGGTAGTCGAAGTCCACGCCGGCGAGCAGCACGTTGGACGGATCGAAGCCGGGATCCACCGCCTGCAAGTTGCGCGCGGTGCGGAACAGCAGCCCCGCGCCACTGAGCAGGATCAACGAGAGTGCTACCTGACCGGTGACCAGGGCGTCGCGCGCGCTGAAGCGGAACCGGCCGCGGGCCGGCGGCGCCGCGGTCCCCCGCAGGGCTTCGACGAGGTCCGGGCGCGAGGTCTGGAGCGCCGGCACGAGGCCGAATCCCAGCGCGGTGAGCGCTGTGGCGAGGGCGGTGAAGCCCAGGACCCGAGCGTCGAACCCGCGCGGCAGAGCCAGCGGCGCGCTGAACAGGGTCGGGATGCTCGGCACCAGGTCCGTGATCCAGGTGGCGACCACCAGCCCCGCGACCCCGCCCAACAGAGCGAGGACCAGGCTCTCGGTCGCCAGCTGGCGCACCAGCCGGCCCCGGCCGGCTCCGACCGCGAGCCGGATCGCGATTTCCCGCTGGCGCGCGGCGCCCCGCGCGAGCAGCAGCCCCGCGACGTTCGCCCACACGACCACGAGGACCAGGACCACGGCGGCCATGAGAACGGAGATCGCACGGGCGAGTCCGGCGACCAGGAAGTCGAGCCCGCGGCTGCCGTCGACCACGACGAACCGCTCCTCACGGGCTATCGTCGCGGCCGCCTGGAGCCGGCGCTGGAGCACGGCGAGCCCGGCGGATGCCTGGGTCTGAGAACCACTGGGCTTGAGCCGGGCGAGCACGTCGAGCCAGGACACCGTGCGCCGCCCGAAGGTGTTGTCGCCGGCGTCGGTCGAGCCGGTGACTGGTATCCAGGCTTGCTGGCGGAGGCCAAGTTGGAGGCCCGTGAACTCGGGGGCGGCCACGCCGATGACCGTGAACGGCCGTCCGTTGATGGTGACGACGCGGCTGAGGATGCGCGGGTCGGCACCGAAGCGGCCCCGCCAGAGGTCGTCCGACAGGATGACCACGGGCTGGGAGGCGCCGGGACGATCTTCGTCGGGGAGGATGTCGCGGCCCGACGCCAGCGGCACCCCGAGCGTTGTGAAGAAGCCGGCCGACACGGCCGCGCTCTCCACGCGGTCGACCGCGCTTCCATCGCCGATCGCCAGGATGGCCGGCGTGTGGGCGATGACGCCGGCAAAGATCCCCGCGTCGCGCAGGTCCGTGTACCCGGGGTAGGAGTAGTTCCAGCTGATGTGCTCGCCGCCCGCAGGTTGCGGGAACGCGCGCGCCAGATGGACCAGGGCGCCCGGATCGGTCGCCGGTAACGGCCGGAGGATGACGCCATCGAGCACGCTGAAGACGGCCGTGGAGGCGCCCAGGCCGAGGGCCAGGGTCCCGACGGCCACGGCCGTGAAGCTCGGGGTGCGGAGCAGCGCACGAATTGCGTAGCGGATGTCTTGGAGCAGCGTGTCCATGGTCGAGTGCCCGGTGTCGGGTGTTATTCGGATCGCAACGCCACCATCGGATCCACCTTTGTCGCCCGCCGGGCGGGGAGGTAGCTCGCCGCAACAGCCACCATGGCGAAGAACAGCGTGACGCCCGCGAACGTCGCCACGTCCGTCGCCCCGACCCCGTACAGCAGGCTCGCCAGGAGCCGCGTGAGCCCGAAGGCCGCGGCGAGCCCCGCGGTGAGCCCCACGGCCACCACCCGCCCCGACTGAGCGAGAACCAGCCGCACGATGGCCCGTGGCGTCGCGCCCAGGGCGGTGCGGATTCCGATCTCATGGGTTCGGAGAGCCACGACGTAAGAGATCACGCCATAGATGCCGAGGGCGGCGAGTAACAGTGCACCTGTCGCGAATCCTCCGAGCAACGTCACCGTGAAGCGCCGGCGCGCGAGTTGCCCGGAGAATACCTGGCGCATCGTCCGAAACCCGCCAGGACGTGCGCCTCCCGCGACCGGAATGTCCCGATCGATCGACGTCACCGTGCGCCGGAGGACCGGCACCATTGTCTCCGGATCGCCCCGGGTCCGGACCATCAAGACCATGTGACCCCAAGGGTTCACGGTGTACGGGATGTAGACCTCCGGGGCGGGTTCGTTTTCGAGGCCCGTGTGCCGCACGTCTCCGACGACGCCGACGATCTGCGCCGCGAAGCGCTGCCCGAAGTCGGGACGCGCCTGGGCGGACTTGAAGAGGGTCACGAACCGCCCCACTGGGTTCACGCCGGGCCAGTAGCGGTGGGCGAGGGTCTCGTTGACGAGCGCGACGGGCGCCGCGGCGGCCACCTCGGCGTCCGTGAACGGCCGGCCGCGCCGTACCGGGATCTCGAGAAGGCGGAAATACTCGGCCGAGATCGTACGAAACAGGACTGTCTCGTCGACACGCGGATCGCGGGTGCGGCCAGGGATCTCGATGGGGCGAGGCAGATAGGCACCAGTGAGCGGGGCATGGTTGGTGAGCGCCACGCCCTCGACTTCCGGCAGGGGGGCGATCGCCTCGGCCAGCCGACCGTACAACGCGACGGCGCGATCAGGCGCGTCGTACCGCGGCGACGGTGGAAAGACGTGGAGCGTGATGAGACGGGACGGGTTAAAGCCGGGGTCGATCTGCGAGAGCGCCCAGAAGCTCCGGATCAAGAGTCCCGCGCCGATCAGCAGGACAAGGGCCAGGGCTACCTCGAGAGCTACCAACGTCGAGCGCAACCGCGATTGCACGGGACTGGTACTCGATCCGGGCGAGCCCTCTTTCAGCGAGGCGGCGAGGGCCGGTGCCGTCGTTCGGACGGCCGGCGCGAGTCCCACGAGGACTGCAGTGATGAGCGAGAGCAGCGCCGCGAAGCCGAGCGATTGTCCGTCCAGGGCGATCTCGTCGAGCCGCGGGAGGCCCTCCGACGCGGCCGCCCGCAACAGTCCGAGCCCCCACCAGGCGCCGATGAGGCCCGCTCCGGCGCCGAGTAGTCCCAGAACGACCGCCTCCGAGAGCACCAGTCGCACCACTCGTCCCCGCCCGGCGCCGAGCGCGGCGCGAATCGCCAGCTCCCGGGATCGCGTTGCCAAGCGGACCAGCGACATGTTCGCTACGTTGGCACACGCGAGGAGCAGGACGAGGACCACGGCGGCCGAGAGCAGCAGGAGAACCGGTCGCACGGCGCCGAATCCCAGCACCTCGAAGGCCAGCGGCGCGAACTGGACCTGCGTCCAGCCGGCGTTCTCCTCGGGGTAGGCAGCGGCGAGCCGGGCCTGGATGCCCGCCATCGCGGTGCGCGCCTGCTCGAGCGTCACGTCCGCCTTGAACCGGGCAATGACCCGGCTGTCCGCGTGCAGCCCGCGCTGTGCTAGCCCCCTGTCCGTCGGGAGCTTCGCGGCGAGAGGCAGGTACACCTCGGCCCAGTCGGGGAAGCGGAACCAGGACGGCAGGATCCCGACGACGGTGTAGGGCGCGTCGTCCAGCGTGATCGTCGATCCCAAGGCAGCGCGGTCACCTCCGAATTGTTCTTGCCACAGCGCGTGGGTGAGCACCGCCACGCGAGATCCGCCTGGCCGCTCTTCGTCGCGAGCAAACGTCCGCCCCAGGAGCGGGTGGCCTTCGAGCACGTCGAAGAAGCCCTCGGAGACGAAGGCGCCACCGACCTGTGCCGTCCCTTCCCGTCCGCGCAACAGAGAGGCCGTTCCGCGGACGTAGGTGAGCCCTGCGAACACGTCGCTCTGCTGGCGCCAGTCGCGAAACGTCGGATAGGACGCCAGCCGGTAATCGCCGCGCTCGCTCGTCTCCCATATCCCGTACAGTCTGTCGGCAGCCGTGTAACGCAGAGGGCGCAGCAGCACCCCGTTCACAACGCTGAAGACCGCGGTGTTGACGCCGATCCCCAGGGCGAGCGCGAGCGCGGCGACCGAGGTGTAACCCGGGCTCTTGCGCAGCGACCGGATCGCGTAGCGGAGGTCTTGGACGAGGGTATCCATGCTTCGTCTCCCTTGGTCAGGGGCTCGGGGTTAGGGGCACGGGGCTCGGGCAGTTCCGAGTCCCTAACCCCGAGCCCCGAGCCCCCTATTCCGTTCGCAACGCCACCATGGGATCCACCTTGGTCGCCCGCCGTGCCGGCAGATAGCTCGCGAGCACAGCGACCGCGAGCAGCACACCGCCCGCGACGCTGAGCACCGTGGGATCGTGCGGCGAGACGCCGTACAGGAGCGAGGCGACCGCCCGGCCGCCGAGCAGGGCCACGATGGCGCCGACCGCGATACCCAGGCCTGCCATGCGGACGCCCTGCCCGACGACCAGGCGCAGCACGTCGTCCTGCTGCGCGCCGAGGGCGATCCGGACGCCAAGCTCGTGCGTGCGTTGGCCGACCGTGTAGGCGAGAACACCGTAGAGGCCCACGGCCGAAAGGACGAGGGCGAGCAGCGCGAACAGGCCAAACATCGCGGTGCCCAGCCGCCATGGGCGGATCGAGGGAGCGGCGAGATCGGCCAGCGGGACGACCCGGGCGAACGGCAGGTTGCTCTGGACGCCTTGCATCTCGCGCTGCACCGCGGCCACCATGTCATCCGGGCGCCCCACGGGCCGGACCAGGAGGGCCGAAATGGGCGCAGAGAAGTCGCTCTGCGGGAGCGGGAGGTAGAGGTGCATCGTGACCTCCTCGATCACCGCGAACCGCTTGGCCGCCGGCACGACGCCAACGATCTCTCGGCACTCCCGGGAGCTCCCGAGCCGCACGCACTTGCCGACGGGATCTTCTCCCGGCCAGACAAGGCGGGCGAACGTCTCGTTGATCACCACCACGCCGGGGGCACCGGCTCGGTCGGCCGGAGTGAATCCGCGCCCGCGGAGCAGTGGCGTCCCCATCGTCCGGAAGTAGTCGGCAGTAACCGCCTGGTAGTACGGCCCACCGGACTTCAGGCGCGGCAGCGAGTCGCGTCCGGGCTCCGAGACGCGCATCGCGTGGCTCCAGCCAAACGGACTCCCCACGGCCGCGGCCGCGTGTTCTACGCCGGGGACGGCCTGCACGCGCTCGAGCATCCGGAGGTACAGCGCGTTGGCATCAGCGCGTGAGACGCCGGCCGCCGCCAGATCCATGGTGGCCGTGAGCACCCGCTCGGGCTCGAATCCGAGATCGATTTTCACGACGCTCCGCAGGCTCCGGGCGAACAACCCGGCGCCGACGAGCAGCGCCAGCGTGAGGGCGACCTGGCCAACCAGCAGCAGGGAGCGCAGCTTCGAGCGCTGAAACCGTCCTTCGCCGGCACCCGATTTAAGCGCGTGCGTGAGGTCTTCGCGGCCGACCTGAAGCGCCGGCGCGAGCCCGGTCAACACACCCACGAAGAGCGCGATCGCCGCAGTGAAGAGCAGCACACGCTCATCGACGGCGGTCGCGGCGGCGGGAACGTCCCGCAGCAGGAAGGCGCGGACCACGGGCCCCGTCCACAGGGCGACGAGCACCGCGCCGCCGGCTCCGGCTAGCGCGAGCAGCACGCTTTCGGTCAGGAGCTGCCGGGCAAGATCTCGTTGTCCCGCCCCCATCGCGCGCCGGATCGCGATCTCTCGCTGCCGCTGCACCGCGCGGGCGAGCAGGATGTTGGCGACGTTGGCGCACGCGATGAGCAGCACGATCGCCGCGACCACGGCCAGCCAGCTCGCCACCTTCGCGTCCTGAGACATCTCGGGGCCGCGGGCCGCCTGAATCGCACCAAGCAGGGCTACCGCGTTCGGGTCAGGATCGCGGGTCAGCGCGTCCTCCGCGCGGAAGACGAGAGTCGCCTCATGCGCTGCCTGGGCTTGGCTTGCACCGGGACGCAGTCGCCCGATGGCCTGCAGGAAGACGGATCCACGGTTGAGCCAGCCGGGACCCATCAGGTCCGGCGTCGCGGCGGCGATGGGAGCTCACACGTCGACGTTCTCCAGGTCGATGCCGACAAACCCCGGCGGGGCCACGCCCGCTACGGTGTACGTGCCTCTGCCCAGCGGCAGTGACCGTCCCACCACGCTGGAGTCGGCCCCGAACTGGCGGTGCCAGAACCCGTGCGACAGGACGATCACGAGTGGCCCGCCCTGCCGATCCTCGTCCGGCCCGAAGAAGCGTCCCAGCGCCGGGCGAACACCGAGTAGTGGGAAGAACGTAGATGAGACCAGGTTCAACCTGATCGGCTTCGCCTCAGGCCCGCGCCCGAGGCTCGCGGACTGGCGGTGACTGAAGGCAGCCACGGATTGAAAGGCGTGCGCGGAGTCGCGCAGCGCTGCGTACAGGGGGTAGCCTGCCGTCGCCGAGGTATAGGTGCCGAACGTCGGTGACGTCTTGCGGAAGTACAGGCGCACGACGTCGTCCGTGTCCTCGACATGGGCGGGCGGCCGAAACAGCAGTGTGTCCACGACGCCGAAGATCGTGGCGTTCGCGCCGATCCCGAGCGCGAGGCACACGATCGCGGTGACGGTGAGCGTCGGCGTGCGGAGCAGGGTCCGCAGTCCGTAGCGGAGGTCCTGGAGCAGCGTGTCCATGGTCAATGACCCCTATTCATACCGTAACGCCTCCATCGGATCGACCTTCGCCGCTCGGCGGGCGGGGAGATAGCTCGCGATCAGGGCCACGGCCCCCAAGGCGAGCGCGACGCCCCCGAACGTGGCGGGATCGCGGGCACTCACTCCGTACAGCAAGGCGGAAAGCAGGCGGGTGATCGCCAACGCGCCGAGCAGTCCCAACCCGAGCCCGATCCCGGCGAGCACCGCCCCGTCGGTCACGATGAGCGCGCGCACCCGGCCTGGGTCGGCGCCGAGCGCCAGCCGGATGCCGATCTCCCGGGTGCGCTGCGCCACCGTGTAGCTCAGGACGCCGTGCACGCCCACGGCCGCGAGGAGCAGCGCGACGGCGGCGAACACGCCGAGCACGATCATGGTGAAGCGCCGCTGCCCCATGGAATTGGAGAGGGTCTCCGCCAGCGGCTCCACTCCGAAGAGCGGCAGCGCCGGATCCAGCTCCCGGACGATCGTGCGCAGGGCTGGCGAGACGGTGGCGGGATCGCCGCTCACCCGGACGAGCAGACTGAGGGCGCCGCTGGCGGACGGCACCTGCGCGAGAGGGAGATACACGGCCGGCGGCGTGGGCGCGGCGAGGCCGTGGAATCGCTCGTTCCCGACCACGCCCACGACGGTGCGTTGGGCCCCCCACAGCTGGATGCGCTGCCCGAGCGGGTCCTGGCTTGCGAAGAACCGGCGCCGCGCCGCCTCGTTGATCAGAATGACCGGGATGGCCGGTGTGTCGTCCGACTCTTCGAAGACTCGACCGGCGATCAGCGGAACGGCGAGCGTTTCGAAGTAGCCGGCGGCCACCAGGCGGATGGTCGGCTCCGGCCAGTCCGCCGCTTCAGCCTCCCGTCCCACCACGCGAATGGAACTGGTGTAGCCCGCGTCAATCGGATGGTTTCCCGCGATCGTGGCGGACCGCACGCCGGGCAGAGCGGTGACGCGGCGGCGCAAGTCGTCGTTGAAGCGCCGCATCTCGGGCCAGTTGGGCCAGTTGGCGAAGTCTCGCGGGTAGCGGCTTGCGGGGAGCTGGTACTCCGCCTTGAGCACGCCGGCGGAGCGGAAGCCCGGGTCCACCTGTCCGAGCTGCCAGAGGCTCCGGATGAGCAATCCCGCCCCGGCCATGAGCATGACCGCGAGGGCAAGCTCTGCCACGACCAGGCCGGACCGGAACCGGCGCAGCCCCCTGCCCGCGGAGGCGCCGCGCCCTCCACTCGTTTCTGACGCGGCCTGCAGCGAGGAGTGCAGGTTCAGGCGCCGCGCCTGCAGCGTCGGCAGGATCCCGAAGGCGAGGGCGACCGGTACTGTGGCGGCGAGTGTCACGAGCAGCACCCGGGCATCGATCCCCGCCGACGTGACGCGCGGGATGTCGGCCGGCGCGAGGGCCAGGAGCAGATCGAGCCCCCAGTACGCCAGCGCGATGCCCACGATCGCGCCGGCGGCCGTGAGGACGGCCCCCTCGATGAGGAACTGCCGGGCGAGACGGGCCAAGCCGGCGCCGAGCGCAGCCCGCACCATCACCTCGCGCGCTCGGGCCGTTCCTCGCGCCAACAACAGATTCGCCACGTTGGCGCAGGCGACGAGCAGCACCAGGGCGACGGCGCCGAGGAGGACCAGCAGGGCCGGCCGCACCGGGCCGAACACGACCTGCGAGAGGGACTCGAGGGACACCCCCCGCGCGTCGTTCTCAGGATAGGTCAGCTCCAGGTCCGCCGCGATCGCGCTCATTTCCCGCTGCGCCGTGCCCAGGCTCGCTCCGGTGGCGAGCCGCCCCACGACGAAGATGGGATGATTGTCGCGCGGATTGGTCGCCGGATTCGGTCGCAGCGGGGCCCAGACGTCCACCCGGACCTGGCCGCCGCGGTCGGCGAAGCCGCGCGAATAGTTGGCGGCCTTGAGGATCTGGAGGGTGCCGAAATCCGCCGCTCGTGGCAGGACGCCCACGATCGTGTAGGGGAGGTCGTTGATGCGAAGGGTGCGACCCACCGCGGTCCGGTCGCGCGCGAACAGGCGCTCCCACAGGTCCTCGCTGATCAGCACGACGCGCGGACCGCCCGGCTGGTCTTCCTCGGCGGTGAACGTACGACCGAGCAGGGGGCGGAGGCCCACGAGGGGCAGGAACTCGTAGCTGACCGCGAGGGCCGCGAGCCGGGAGGGATCGCCGGCGTCCGGCGTCAGGTTCACTTCCGCCGCCGTGAACGCGGCCAGCCGCTCGAACCGGGCGCTCCGCTGCTGGAAATCCAGGTAGTCGGGGACCGACGCGGGCTCGCGCGCTGTGCCGCTCTTGCGGTCCGTCTCCCACACCATCATCAGGCGGTCCATGTCGGTGAACGGGGCGGGGCGGAGCAGCACGCCGTCCACGACGCTGAAGATCGCCGTGTTGGCGCCGATGCCGAGCGCGAGGGTCATCACGGCTACGGCGGTGAACCCCGGGTGCGTCCGGAGCTGGCGGAGCGCGTAGCGCAGGTCGTGGACGAGCGTATCCATGCTTCGTCTCCTTTGCTGGGGCTCGGGGCTAGGGACTCGGAACTACCCGAGCCCCGAGCCCCCCTGGGCGGCCTTCGAAGGAGTCTCCGAGCCCGGCGCGCCGGAGTCCCGAGCCCCTAGCCCCGAGCCCCTACTCATACCGCAACGCCACCATCGGATCTACTTGGGCCGCGCGCCGCGCGGGCAGGAAACTCGCCGCGGCGGCGACGGCGGCCAGGCACCAGCGCGCCGGCGGCGAAGGTCGCGACGTCGGTGGCCGTCACGCCGTACAGGAACCGGGCGATGACCCGCGTGAGCGCCCAGGCCGATCCCGATCCCGACCACCGCGAGGCGGACTCCCTCGCCGACGAACAGCCGCACCACGTCCTGGCGTCCGGCGCCGAGCGCGAGCGTGAGCACGGCCACGGCGGTGAAGGCCGGATGCGTGCGCAGCTGACGGAACCCGTAACGGAGGTCCTGGAGCAGGGTGTCCATGGCTACACCGCCGTGCTCAGGCGACGATCCATCCATCCCTCAACTGAATCACTCGGCCGCCGTACTGGGCGTTCTCTTCCGAGTGCGTCACCTGCACGATGGTCGTGCCCTGCTGGTTCAGCTCCTTGAACAGCCGCATGATCTCGCGCCCCTGCTCGGAGTGCAGGTTGCCGGTCGGCTCGTCGGCGAGAAGGAGCGTGGGCTTGTGGATGACGGCGCGGGCCACGGCGACGAGCTGCTGCTGGCCGCCCGAGAGCTGGCGCGGAAAGAGATCCTTCTTCGCCACCATCCCGAACCGGTCGAGCGTGTCGGCGACCATCGCCTGGCGCGCGTCCTTCTTGATGTTCCGGTACGAGAGCGGGATGTCGAGATTCTCGGCGACGGTGAGGTCGTCGATCAAGTGGTACTGCTGGAAGACGAAGCCGATGTGCTGGCGGTTCAGCCCCGCGCGCGCCTTCCCGTTCAACTCGTGCACGGCCTGACCCAAAAAGCCGTATTCGCCTTTCCAGTCGCCGTCGAGCATGCCCAGCACGGCGAGCAGCGTCGATTTCCCCGCGCCGGACGGCCCCATGACGGTGACGAACTCTCCCCGCGCGATGTCGAGCGTCACGTCGCGCAGGACGAACGCGTGGGCGCCGCCGACGGGGTAGCTCTTCTCGAGTCTGCGCAGCTCGATCATGTCCTATTCGTACCGCAGCGCGAGCATGGGATCGACCCGCGCCGCGCGCCGCGCCGGCAGGTAGCTGGCGAGCAGGGCGACGCCCGCGAGCACGAGCGGGATCGCGACGAACGCGGCCGGATCGGTCGCGCCGACGCCGAACAGGAGCCGCACGAGCACGCGGGTGAGGGCGAACGCCCCGGCGAGGCCGAGCGCGACGCCCACGCCGGTGAGGGCGAGGCTGCGGCGCACCACCAGGTGCAACACGTCGCCGCGCTGCGCGCCGAGCGCCAGGCGCACGCCGATCTCGTGGGTGCGCAGGGTCACCATGTAGGCCATCACGCCGTACAGCCCGACGGCCGCGAGCAGCAGGGCGACGGCCGCGAACGCGCCGAACATCGAGCTGTAGAGCCGCGATTCCCACATGGAGAACCGGTACATCGCGTCCATCGTCTCGACGTTGAACACCGGGAGCTGCGGGTTCACGCCGTGCACGGCGTCGCGCGCCGGACGCGTCAGGCTGCCCGGGTCGACGGCGGTGCGCACGAGGATCGCCATGCCGCGGTAGGCCGCCCGCGAATACGGGATGTACAGCTGGTTCTCGGGCCGATCGTTCAAGCGCCGCTTCACGTCGCTGGCCATGCCGACGACCGTGTACCACGCGTCGTCCGCCGAACGGCCGAACCGGAACCGCTTGCCGATCGGGTCGTCCTTCGGCCAGAAGCGCGCGGCCATTGTTTGGTTGATTACGGCCACGCGCGCGGAGTCGCGCACGTCCTGCTCGGTCAGGTCCCGCCCGCGAAGGACGGGGATCCGCATCACGGCGAAGTACCGTGCCGTCACGGAGCGAAAGCTCGCGAAGGGCTCCTGGCCGGCCGGCACCGGCTGACCCTCGACGGTGAACATCGTATTGGTGTTGTTGCCCGACAGCGGGGGGGCCTGGGACGTGGTGACGCCCAAGACGCCTGGGAGGGCGGCGAGTCGGGGCAGGAGCTGTTCGTAGAACCCCGTGCGTTGGGGGATCGAGTCGTACGCCGAGCCCGCGAGGTTGACCCACAGCGCGAGCAGGTTGCGGCGGTCGAAGCCGGGCTCCACCCGCTGGAGCCGGAGGAAGCTCCGGATCATGAGCGTCGCCCCGATGAGCAGCACGAGGGACAGGGCGACTTCGGCGACCACGAGCGTGCTGCGCAGCCGATGGCGCGGCCGGCCGCCGCCACCGGCCCCGCGCGCCCCCTCCTTGAGCGATTCGTGCAGGTCGGGCCGGGCGGCCTGCAGCGCCGGGGCCAGCCCGAAGAGGATCCCGGTGCCGACGGCCACGGCGGCGGTGAAGGCCAGGACGCGGCCGTCGACCGTGAACACCATCCAGAACGGCCTGTCGCTCGGGACCGCCGCGACGATCAGGTCGAGCCCCCACAGCGCGATCAGGATCCCCAGGCCCGACCCTGCCAGCGCCAACAACACGCTTTCCGTCAGCAGCTGGCGCATGATCCGGAGCCGCCCCGCTCCCAGCGTGGCGCGAATGGCGATCTCGCGGTGCCGCGCCGTCGCGCGCGCGAGCAGCAGGTTCGCCACGTTCGCGCAGGCGATCAGCAGCACGAAGGCGACCGCGCCCATCATGATGCTGAGCACCGGCCGATACTCCCCCACCTCGTGCTCGCGCCACGGCACCACGCTCACCGTCCACCCGGCGTTCGACTCGGGATACCGCTCCTCCAGCCGACGGGCGATGCCCTTGAGCTCGGTCTCCGCCGCCCGCACCGAGACGCCGGGCTTGAGCCGGGCCACGGCTTGGAGGTACTGGTTCCCCCGGGCGGTCGTCGGGTCGAGCTGCAGCGGCACCCACAGTTGCGCATCGGCGTTGAACTGGTGTGGCGGCGGCATGACCCCGATCACGGTGTGCGGCTCGCCGTTGAGGGAGAGCACGCGCCCGACTACGGCCGAGTCGCCCCCGAACCGGCGCTGCCACAGCCCCGCGCTCAGGACCACGACCTTCTCCGCGCCGGGGCGATCCTCCTCCTCGCGGAAATCGCGACCCAGGAGCGGCGGCACGCCGAGCATCCGGAACGTGTTCCACGAGATCGCCGCGCCCTCGAGCCGTTCGGGCTCGTCGGTGCCGGCCAAGTTCAGGGAGCGACCGGCGAAGGCGATCATCGCCTCGACCGAGGCGCTCTGCGCCCGCCAGTCGGCGAAATTGGCGTACGACACCGAGCTGACGTCGAAGCCTACGCTCGGCTTCGCCGAGCGCACCGCCACGAGCCGCGCCGGGTCGCGGTAGGGGAAGGGACGCAGGAACAGGGCGTTGATGCAGCTGAACACCGTCGTGTTCACCCCGATGCCGAGCGCTAACGTCAGCACGGCGATCAGGGTGACGCCCGGCGTCTTCCACAGGGTTCGGACCGCGTAGCGGACATCTTGCAGGAGACTGTCCATGGCTCCGCTAAATCGCTTCCGCCATCTGCTCCTCGACCACGCGGCCGTCGAACAGGTGGACCGTGCGCTGGGCGTGGCGGGCGTAGCGGGGATCGTGGGTCACCATGCAGATGGTCGCGCCGCCGCGGTGCAGCTCGCGCAGCAACTCCATGACCGCCTCGCCGTTGTTCGAATCGAGGTTGCCCGTCGGCTCGTCGGCGAGGAGGATGAGCGGATCCCCGGCGACCGCCCGCGCCACCGCCACCCGTTGCTGTTGACCGCCCGACAACTGGGAGGGGTGATGCTTCACCCGGTGCGCCATCCCCACCTTCTCGAGCGCCTGCTGGACCCGCTGCTTGCGCTCCGCGGCGGCGAGCCCGCGGTAGGTGAGCGGCAGCTCGACGTTCTCGTACACGGTGAGGTCGCCGATCAGGTTGAAGGCCTGGAAAATGAAGCCGATGCGGCGGTTACGAATACGGGCCCGGTCGCCGGAGGTGAGTTGTTGCACCGGCTGCGCGTCGAGCAGGTAGACGCCGTCCGTCGGCGAATCGAGCAGCCCGAGGATCGAGAGCAGCGTCGTCTTGCCGCAGCCCGACGGCCCGGAGATCGATACGTATTCCCCCGCGCGAATCTCCAAGTGGATATCGGACAGCGCGTGGGTCTCCACCTCGTCGGTGTAGAAGACTTTCCGGAGGCCTTCGAGCTTGATAAGGGGATTGCCGTTGGTCGACGACATCGCTGCTCCTTTGATTATTTGATTCTCACCCGTTCCGCCGAGTCCCAGCGCGACATGTCCGACAGGATCACCAGATCGCCGGGCTGCAATCCGGCCACGATCTCGATCGTGTTCACCGAGCTGCGGCCCAGCTGCACGGGAACGCGCGCGGCGTAGCGGCCTCCGTCCACCATCTTGAACATCCCGACCGTACTGTTCGGCTGGCCGTACGCCGGGCGGCCGACGTGAAGCACGTCGGTGAGGCGCTCGATCTCGATCGTCCCGTCCACGCTCAGGTCGGGGCGGGCGCCGGCGGGCAGGGCGCCCTCGAGCGCCACGTCCACCGTGACCGTGCCGTTCTGGGAGGCCGGGTCGATCCGGATCACCCGGCCGGCGACGATCCCGTTGCGGGTGTCGATCGCGGCGTGCTGGCCGATCTGGACGTCCTTCGCCTGCGTTTCCGGGACCCGCACGACGGCCTTCAGCCGTGAGGGCTGCACCACCTTCGCGAGCACCACTCCCGGCACCACCCATTGACCCAGCTGCAGCGGCAGCTCCTGCAGCACGCCGCGCTCGCCGGCGCGGACCTGGAGCCCGCGGACTTCGTTCTGGCGGTGCGCGTTGATCGCGCGAATGCGCACGACCTGCTCCTGCTGGACCGTGAGCTGGGGCTGCATCGATTCCGTGAGGATCCGGAGCCGCTGCTCTTCGATCTCGAGGCGCGTTCGCGCTTCGGTTTCCTGGTCGCGCGCGCGGGTGAGCTCGAAGGGAGAGCCGAGGTTGCGCACGGCGAGCGTTTCGGCGACCAGCGCGTTGCGATGCGCTTCGTTGTAGGTGGTGCGCGCCTGGGCGACGACCGCGCGTTGGCCGAGCATCTGGGTTTCGAGCGTCGCCCGGAGGTTGACGAGCTGCGCCTCCGCCGCCGTCAACTGCTGCTGAGCCTCGAGAGCCTGAATCTGCACGTCGGGATTGGACAGCTCGAGCAGGATCGTCTCGGCCTGGACGCTGTCGCCGGGTTGCCGCAGAATGCGCTCCACGCGCGCGGGCGTGAGCGCGGAGATCCAGCGGATCTGCTCGGGGACGAGCGTGCCCGGTCCCCGGACTTCGCGCACCATCTCGCCCCGCCGCACCGAGTCGGTCCACAGAGTGCCCCCGTCGACGCTCGGCGCGGCCGGCTTCAGACTCGCCAGCACGATCGTCAACAACACCACCGCCCCTGCGGCGATTCCGCCTTGGAGGTAGCGACGTCGGCGCGTGACCGGGATCCGCGGGATGTCCACGTCGTTTCCTTGTGAACCCTGAGTGCGTGGCTGACGAGTGTGAGCGGGGCACGAGCCGTGCCAGGAAACGGCCCTGCCTAACTCGTTCATGCGGGGAGGATTGCGCTACCGTTGCACGCCTGAACCGGCGCGACGCTGCCCGGTCGTGGGATTCCGCGTCCCGGAAACGAACACCCGGCACCCGATTACTGGACGCAGTTCCCCTGCGGGTCCGGCTTCGGCTTGTCCACCACCACCCGGTGGTCCAGGTTTGCTACGGCGCGCGCGATGTCGTGCACCAACTCCGTGACCTTCGCCAGCTTGGCGTAATCGATGTACTGCGGCTCATCGGTCAGCTGGTGGTAGTCCCGATGATCGCCTGTCGAAAAGAACGCGATGGGGATGCCGTAGCGGGCGTACATATAGTGGTCGCTGCGGCAGTAGTACTGCTCCGGATGCCCGGTCGCGTCGTACTGGTAGTCGAACGTGAAAGGCTGCGGGCGCTTGCGGTTCACCGCTTCGACGAGGTCCCCGAGCTCCGTGGACAGGCGGCGGGTGCCGATGAGCTGCAGGTAGGCCGGGCCGCCGTTGGCGATGTCTTCGGCGGCGCCGCGTCCCACCATGTCCATGTTGAGCTGGGCGACGATCGAGTCTCGCGGGACCGTCGGGTGGTCGGTGAAGTACTGGGCGCCGAACAACCCCAGCTCCTCGCCGGTGTGCCAGACGAACACCAGGGAGCGCCGCGGTCTGGACCGCTGGGTCGCGAACGCTTCGGCGATCTCGAGCACCGACACGGTTCCCGAGCCGTCGTCGTCGGCGCCGTTATACACCGAATCCAGCCGCGCGGGGCGGAGCCGGCGCAGGCTGTCCAGGCTGACCCGGATCGCGGCGATCTGCTCGGGCGGGACTTCCCCGTTGGGCGCAGCGAGCTCCAGCTTGCGCAGCGCCGAGCGGAAGGCGAGCAGCGAGTCGTGGTCCACGGGCGAGGCCGTCACACCGACATGGTCGTTGTGGGCGCCGATCGCCACGTACTGGCCGCGCAGGACCGGGTCGCTCCCCGGCAGGATCGCGACGACGTTGCGCGCTGGGGCGGGGGCCTCGAGGAACGCCGTCGAACCGCGTACTCTCGCCCCCGTCGACCCGACCTGGCCGCTGTCGAGGGCCGCGCCGACGAGCCGGCGCGCGGTCGCGAGGCTCACGTAGAAGTACGACGGCGGCTCGGTCGCGGCTGCCGGGCCGCCTTGCAAGCTGAACTGCG
This sequence comes from Gemmatimonadales bacterium, assembly GCA_050732995.1. Taxonomy (GTDB): domain Bacteria; phylum Gemmatimonadota; class Gemmatimonadetes; order Gemmatimonadales; family GWC2-71-9; genus JBOHSA01. Next base: position 24,962 of record JBOHSA010000071.1, read on the forward strand.
GCTGCCCGAAGCCCTGCCGCAGGGCCTCCGGCATGAGATCCAGGCTCGCGACGGCGATCCCCGCCGCGGTGCGATACCGGTTGGTGAGGGGGATGCGGGGCACGAACCAGGGGGGATTCCGGCCGGGGTCCCGCGGCACCGCGACCAGCACGATCTTCCCAGCCGCCCGCTCGGGCGCGAGCATCGTACTGTCTCCCCAGGCGCCGCCATAGATCACCTCGGCGCCATCCACGGGCCGTGTCGCCGTGCCCTGATCGCGGGCGATGTAATCCACCCCGGGGCGGAGCGGAGCGGAAACCCCTTCGATCGCCAGCCCGGAGCGCGCGTCCGGGAGTCGGCGGACGAGCGGGATGTATTGGAAATAGCCGCCGCTGTCGCCCGCCGGGACGAGGCCCAGACGGCGGACCTGCGACTCGATGTAGGTGGTGGCCCGCAGGTTCGCCTCGGTCCCCGCCTCCCGGCCCAGCATCGAGTCGTCGGCATATAGGTAGAGACGCGTCATCAGGTCCGCCGGCGTGATGGCCGACTTGGTCCCCTCCGGACGGTGTTTGAGTGGCAAGGCAGTCTGCGCCGGGGCGGGGAGGGGGCGTGCCGTCGCGAGCAGCGCGCCGAGCGTTGCAAAGCCGATCACCAACCGCATGCGGGAACCTCCGGGAGGGGATAACGGGTCGATACCAGTGAGACGTACACGTGCCACCGTTGGTTGCAGATCGACATACTGAGGCTCAAGTCGTCGCAACTGGCGGCTCCTGGCGGCGCCGGGCGAAGATGCTGCGCGCCAGGATGCCCACCCCCGCCGGCTGCCCCTGGCGACGCGGCACGGCCATATAGAGGAGATAGATCGCCAGCCAGGTGAGCCAACTCGCGCGCTCGCTCCAGCTGAGGCCGCGGAACAGGAACCACGGTTGGGTCACGGGCGCCGTCCAGCCGAGCCACTCGCCCTGGAGCAGGGCCAGCGGCCGGGCGAGGATCCGATTGGCGCGAACCCCCTGCGCCCCGGGCACCGCGAGGTTCCAGACGCACGTCGCCGCGCCCCACCCGTGATTGTCGCTGCCGCCGACGACGAGCAGGTCGTGCCGGGCCGCGAGCGCGAGCACCCGGCGGCGCTCCGGCGCCGGGAAGCCGATGGCCTTGGGGGCGCAATTCACGACCTCGAATCCGTTCACCCCGGCGGCGACGAAGGCGTTCAGCTCATCGCGATAGTTGCGCCAGTATTCCGGGATCGACGCGATCCCGAGGGCCCCCTGCTGGTCGAGCGCGTGGAAGATTCCGAGCATCCGCTCGGCGCTGCCCGAGAACGCCGTGCGATCGAGCGGGCGCACGGACCCGAGGGCGAGCACGTGTTGCCGGTGCACGCTCCATTCCACGCCCGGCAAGAGCACGATGGCAGTGGCCGTGGAAGAGGTGCCGTCGAAGACGACGTTGTGATCCGTCACATAGCTCGCTTCGAAGCCCTGCCGCGCGTGCCAGCGCGCCAGCCGCTCCGATGTCCACCCCGCGCGACCGTCGTGGGATGCCGCGGTATGGGCGTGATAGTCGACGACCGTGAGCGACGAGTCGGCGACCACGAGCCGGGCGGCGGGGCGGGGTAGGACGAGCGTGGCGCCGGCCAGGGCCACGATGAGGATCGGCCCCACCAGCGCACGCCCGACGCGGAGCCGGAGCGACCCGACGCGAGCTCGTCGCCAGCCCCAGAGCGCCAGCGCCAGGGCCCAGACCGCGAGCCCCCAGCGCGCCCGCTCCAGGCTCAGAAACGTGAGCGCGTCGAGCGTGTTGGAGAATGGCGCGACCACGACGTACCACGCCGGGAGCGCGAGCTCGGCGTCCCCCGGGGTCGCGCCGGTCATCACGTCGACCAGGGGAGGGAGGGGATACACCGCGCCCGCGAGCACGAGCGCGACGAGCAGACAGGCGAACGGGTGGCGGCGTACCAGGTTCAGCCGTAGAATCCGGTGCGATGGGATGGAAGGAAAGTAGCCTCGTCGTGGGGGAGCAGGGAGGGCGGCTCTGATCGTGGCGCCCGAAGCCCTGATCGCCATCGGCGCCGCGGCGGCGGCGGGCGGGATCGTCTATGCCGTCCGCGCCCTCGAGCGCAAGCGCCGCGAGGCCTACGAACACTACTCCCTCACCCGCGGCTTCACCTTCGAGCGCGAGCGACCGGATGCCCACCGCCGCTTCGAGACCGTGTTCGACCTGTTGGCCAAGGGGCGGTCGCGGAAGTGGGGCTATACGATCGCGGGAAAGCGGAACGGCTACCCCTTCACCGCCTTCGAGTACGCCTGGGTGACGTCCGGCGGCAAGAACAGCCAGCGGCACCACCTGCGCGGCATCGTGTGGGAGTCGCCCGCGGGCCCGCTCCCACAGTTCTCGATCGCGCCGGAGGGCCCGCTCGCCCGGCTGGGCCACCTGCTGGGCAGGCCGGACATCGATTTCGCGGAGTCTCCCGAGTTCTCCCAGGCGTACGAGGTGAATGGGCAGGACGAAGCAGCCGTCCGGGCGCTGCTCACCTCGGAGATCCGGGCGTTTCTGGCGGCGACGCCGCGCCAGCAGGTGACCGGTGGCGGGCCCTATCTCTTCTGGTGGGATACGGGTCGGCTCCCCCGGGCGGACCTGCTGGACGAGTGGCTGGAGGCGGGGGACCGCGTGCGGCGGCTGTTTCTCCGACCGGCGACCTCGTGACGCGCTTCACGGAGCTTCCCGACCTCGTGCTGGGTCCCCTCGCCGGCCGCCCCGATGCCGATTGGCTCAAGGCGCCGCCGGGGAAATGGACCTCGGCGCAGATTGTGGAGCATCTGGCGATCGCGCTGGACACCAGCTCCCACGTCTTCGAGGATCGTCGCGCGCGCGACCCGATGCACCGCCGCCCCCGTACCTGGAAAGAGCGGCTCGCCTACGCGTTCATTCTCGGCCTGCGCTGGTTTCCTCCGGGCCGGAAGGCCCCCGCGCAGTCCACGCCGACCGACCACCCCGATCCGACCGCCGTGGTGGCGCGGTTCCGCACGGGCGTCGAGCGGTTCCTGGCGCTCGAGAAACTCCTGCTCCCCGCCCGCCGCTACGACCTGTTCGTCAAACACCCGCGCCTGGGGGACTTGAACCTCGAGGAATGGATGCGGTTTCACGTGGTCCACTCGCGGCATCATGCGAAGCAGATCCGGGAGCGGCTGAGGGGATGAGCCGCAGGCGGAAGGGGACGAAGCTCACCGTCCGCGTTCCCAACCCCGCCGCCCCCGTGAAGCAGCGGCTCAAGACGCCGTCCCACAAAGTGCACCGTTCGGGGAAAGCCTACCGGCGGCGGGAGAAGCACTCTGGCCGGTCTAGGGAACTTGAGTAGTCAGTCTCAAGCACGAATGCCGGCCGCGAGCGCCATTAAGCCCGCCCGATTCGGCCTGGCCGGCAAGATCTTCCTCGCCTCCACGCTGCCTGTCGCGCTGATGTTCGGCGTCACGTTCGGCGTCACGTCCTTCCAGGCGAACCGCACGGCGGATGCGTCGATCGGGCGGGCGTTGCTCGCCACCAAACGCGCGGTGGAGAGCCTTCTCGCCGCCCGCACGCGCGCGGTCGCCGTGATGAGCGCGCTGAGCGCGGGGGTGCCGCAGTTCCGCGAGCGACTGCTCACCAGCCGCGAGCGGGCCAACGTGCTGGACCAGGCCGAGGAATACCGCGAGCTCATCGGCGCGGCGTGGGTGCTCGTCGCCGACGCCGAGGGCATCCTCATCGCCCGGACCAACTATCCCGACCAGTTCGACATCGATCTGTCGAACGCCCCGCTCGTGGCCAACGCCCTGGGCGGGGAGCAGACGAGCGGCGCGTGGCTCGACGACGTGCGGGGGCAGATGTTCATCGCCGTGGGCACGCCGCTCCAGGCGTCGCGGACCACGGCCCCGCAAGGCGCGCTGGTCACGGCCTATGAGGTGGACGACTCCCTGGCGCGCTCGATCGGCGCGGCCACCAACGCGCAGGTCGTCTTCTTCATGCTCGACACCCTGAACCAGCCGGTAGTCGTCGGCGGCACGCTGCCGCGCGAGGACGTGGCGCCCGCCCTGCGCGACAGCGCTATCGTCACGACACTCGCTGCCGACACGGGGGAAGGAGCGCCGCTGGCGCTGGTGGCCGGCGGGGAGCACCTGATCGGGCGCGCGGGAGCCATCCGCTCGCCGGCGGGCGACCTGCGCGGCGGCTTCGTCGCCTTTCGGTCGCGCGAGGCGGAGCTCGCGGCCTTCACCGCGCTCCAGCGCGCGATGATCCTGGCCATCGGGCTCGGCATCGTGCTCGCGCTCGTGTCGGCTTTTGTCCTCGCCCGTCGCTGAAACAGCTGATCTCATCGCGGGGCGTGCTGCGGGCGATGGCGGGACGGTGCAGACTCAGCCGCTTAGCCCCTTAGTCCCTTAGCTCACTACATTTTCTTCTTGATGAGCCTTACCGCGGCGCTGTCGTTTCCTCTCACCATCTCCCCTCCCGGCATCGTGTCGAGCAGGCTGTCGAGCTTCATCGGATCGCGCACGATGCTCGAGTCCATCGCGGGCATCTCGACGCGGTCGGACATCTCGCGGTTCTCCCGGCAGCCCGTCGCCAGGGCGAGCGCGCAGATCAGAGCCCCGCGAACCACGGGTACCCCTGGTCTTCCCAGTAGCCGCCCGGCCGGCGGTCGGTGAAGGTCATGGACACGAGATACTTGGTCAGTTTGTAGCCGAGCTTGGTGGGAGAGTACAGCCGCAGCGGCGCTCCGTGCGCCGGCGGCAGCGGGTTGTCGTTCATGCCGTAGGCGAGGATCGTCTGGGGGTGCAGCGCGCTCGCCAGGTCCCAGCCGTTCGAGTAGCCGGCGTCGAACGACACGAAGTGGATGTAGCGGGCCGCCGGATGGGGGCGGCAGCGCCGAACGATCGCGGCCACCGGCGTCCCGTGCCAGCTCGCGATCGCCGTCCACCCCTCCACGCAGTGGTGCTTCACCGTGTAAGAGGTACGTGGCATGCGCATCAGGTCGTCGAGCGAC
>JBOHSA010000072.1:0-6103 GCA_050732995.1 Gemmatimonadales bacterium
CCCCCCCCCCCCCGCCCCACCCCCTCATCCCCCGCCGGCACCCCGCCGCCCGCGGCTTCCGCCGACGCCGGCGCCTGGGTCTCGTCGGTTTTGAGCCGCGCGGCAATCGCCTCCGGCTTCGGCCGCCGCTTGCGCCGGGCCGGTTTCTTCTTGCGCTCCCCGTCCACCTCAGCCTCGACCCCGGTCTCGGTGGAGTACGTCACCGCCTCGCCCTCTTCGGCCGCTTCGCGCAACGGCATCTGGTGCCGTGCCGCGGAGATCACGTCCGCGACGGCCGCCGTGATGAGCGAGACCGCCCGGATCGCGTCGTCGTTGCCCGGGATCGGCACGGAAATCAGATCGGGATCCGCGTTGGTGTCCACGATGGCAACCACGGGAATCTCGAGCTTGTTGGCCTCCGCCACCGCGATGCGCTCTTTCTTGGCGTCCACTACGAACAGCGCCCCGGGCAAGCGGGCCATGTTCTTGATGCCGGACAGGTTTTTCTCGAGCTTTTCCCGCTCCCGGCCAAACAGCAGCTGTTCCTTCTTGGTGTAATTCTCGAAGTCGCCCTCGGCCGCCCCCTGCTCCAGGTCCTTCAGCCGCTTGATCTGTTTCTTGATGGTCTGGAAGTTCGTGAGCGTGCCTCCCAGCCAGCGTTCCGTCACGTAGAACGCGCCGCAGCGCTGGGCCTCGGCCTGCAGAATCAGCTTCAGCTGCTTCTTGGTGCAGACGAACAGGACGCCCTCGCCCTTCAGGACGACGGCGCGCAGGAGCTCCTGCGCCACTTCGAGCTGCCGCAGGGTCTTTTGGAGATCGATGATGTAGATGCCGCTGCGCTCGGCGAAGATGAACCGCCGCATCTTCGGATTCCAGCGCCGCGTCTGATGCCCGAAATGGACACCGGCTTCCAGCAGGTCCTGCAACTGAGGCTGCGCCATGCACTCCCTTTCGTGGGTTTTGCCGCCGCCGCTCTCACCTCTCATCCTACCCCGTGGGGACCCAGGATGAGATCAAGCGGCGTGTGAGATAATTGCCTGCCTACGTGGGGAGTGGGGTGTGGGAAGTGTGACCCACCACCCACGGCCCGGCCAGACCCTACCGTTTCGAGAACTGGAACCGCTTGCGCGCCCCGGCGCGACCCGGCTTCTTGCGCTCGACCACGCGCGGGTCCCGCGTCAACAGCCCCTGCTCGCGCAACTTCTTGCGGTGCCGCTCGTCGGCGAGGCACAGCGCTCGCGCGATCGCCATGCGCAGCGCCCCCGCCTGGCCCGTCTGCCCGCCCCCGGCGCAGATGGCCCGCACATCGAACGCGCCCAGGGTGTCGGTGGCCGTGAACGGCTGCTGGATGTGCGACACCAACGAGGGACGAGGGAAATAATCGCCCAGGGTCCGACCATTGATGTTCCACTTTCCCGAGCCGGGCGTGAGATACACCCGCGCGACGCCGACTTTGCGGCGCCCGATCGCGTGCCACCGGAGCTCCGGCGCGGCGACGGTCATCAGGCCTCCACCGCCGCGAGCGGCTGCGGCTGCTGCGCCGCGTGCGGGTGGGTCGGTCCGGCGTACACCTTGAGCATCTGCTTGACCTTTTGCCGCGAGAGGGTCGTCTTGGGCAGCATGCCCCACACCGCGCGCTCGATGACCCGCTCGGGATGCTTCGCCAAGAGGTGCTTGACCGGCGTGAAGCGCTCGTGCCCCATGTAGCCCGTGTGCCGGAACTGGCGCTTCTGCTCGAGCTTCCGGCCGGTGAGCTTCACTTGCGCGGCGTTGACCACGATGACGCAGTCGCCGCCGTTGACGTGCGGCGTGAAGGTCGGCTTGTGTTTGCCGCGCAGGAGCTGGGCGACGCGGCTAGCGAGGCGGCCGAGCGGCTGCCCGGCGGCATCGACCACGAACCAGCGGTGCTCGACGTCCTGCGGCTTGAGCGAAAACGTCTTCATGGCTTCCCGGATTTTGACAGACGCGGAACTTACCCGGGCCGTAAGGCCCTGTCAACCAGAGGGTTCCGCCTCTTTGGGTCGCTCGAAACTCACCAGCGGCGACCCTCGCTCGACCGCCTGTCCCACCACCACGTGCACCTGCTCGACGACGCCCGCGGTCGGGGCGCGGAGCTCGTTTTCCATCTTCATCGCCTCGACCACCACGAGCCCGGTGCCGGCCTCGACCCGCTGTCCCGCCGAGACCTCCACGCGGATCACGAGGCCGGGCATGGGCGCCGTCACGATCCCCCCCCCAGTCGGGCCCGCGCGGCCTCCGGTGAGCGCCTGAATCCGGCGCGTGCGCTCGTCCACGACGGCGACCTCGAGCCGCTCGCCCAGCGCGCCGAGCACCCACCGTCCCGGGCCGTCGACCGGCTCGGCGGCCACCGTCCACGACTCGCCCCCCCCGCCCCTCCCGCCCCCCCCCGCCGCCAGCAGTAGATGGTGCAGTGGCGTCCCCGGCACGGCCGCGAGGTGCGCTTCCAGGACTTCGCCGTCCACGGTCACGCGGCTGCCTTCGACGGTCACCTCGAACGTCTTTGCGCCGACCCGCACCGCGTATTTCACGCCGCTTCCAAGACGGCCACGGTTTCCACGTGCGCCGTCTGCGGAAACAGGTCGAAGGCGCGCACGGCGGCCAGCCGGTAATTCACGCTCAGGCGGTGCAGGTCACGGGCCAGCGTCGCCGGGTCGGAGGAGACGTAGGCCACTCGCTCGACGGGCTGCGACGTTAGCCGCAGGGACACGTCCCAGTGCAGGCCGCCATGCGGCGGGTTCACTACCGCGGCATGCGGCTCGGGCAGGGTGGGAAGCACGTCCTCGGCCCGACCCGCGACGAACCGGATCGGCCGACCGGCGTGCCGGCGGCGGCCCCAGTCGATCGCCGTTTCGTCGGCGTCGACGCAGACGACCTGCGCACCCCGGTCGGCGAGCAGCGCGGCGGTGTCTCCCACCCCGCCGTAGAGGTCCCAGACCGTCAAGCCCGCGACTTCGCCCAGCCCTTCGACAGCCCAGCGGCGCGCCACCAGACCCATCTCGGGATTCACCTGCTCAAAGCCGGTGGCGGGGTAGGCGGACTTGGCCGACCCTTCCCCCCCCCCCTCCCCCCCCCCCCCGGCCATGACCCGGGCCGCGCCGTCGGTCGGCTGCCACCAGCACACGACGTTCTCACCCCCGGGCAAGGCAGCGCGCAGCGCTTCCGCGTCCAGCCAGGGCTCCCCGGGCGATTCGGCGATCACGTGCCGGTGCCCGTCACGATCCAGCCGGAGTGTGAGGCGCGCCAACCGCGCGGGGAAGCACCCGCCCCCGCCCCCGAGGTGCGGCTTGAGCTCGCGCCACAGCGCCATGAGCCGCGGATCGGCGATGTGGCAATCCAGCAGCGGAAAGACGTCCCCGGGGCGATCGTGCGGATGCAGCCCCACGGTCTTCGTGCCATCCCGACCGGTCTGCACCACCAAGCTGATCTTCGCGCGATACCGCCATTCGTCGATCGCCTCGACGATGTCCGGGTCGGGGACGTCGAGCTTGCCGATCCGGCGCAGCGCGGCTCCCACGATGGCGCGTTTGGCGGCGAGCTGGGCGTCGTAGCCGAGATGCTGGAGCTGGCAACCGCCACAGCGCTCGTTCACGTAGTGGGGGCACGGGGGCGCGACCCGCGCTCCGCCCGGCGTCACGAGCTCGCCCGGCTGGGCGCGGGCGAAGTTCTTCTGGAGTTTGACGGAGCCATCGCGCAGGCGCACGGCGTCGCCGGGGACGGTACGGGGCACGAAGACGGCCCGCCCGTCGGCGAGCCGGCCGACTCCGTCTCCGCCGGCAGCGATGCTGGTAATGGTCACGACTTCGGTCATTCGCGCAGGGCTTCCCGCCGCCCGGCGGCCAACCAGTCGCTCTGCCGGACAAGGACGGACTCCCCGCCCCCCCCCCGCCCCCCCCCGCTCAGACGGTGCTCCTCCGCCAGGAGCACGGCGGTGACGGCGATCGCCCGCTCGAGCCCCGGCGGCGGCGCGGCCGAGAGGAGGCGCTCGCCCGTGCGCTCGAGATAGGTGATGTCCAGGTTCCCCTTCTGGAAGTCCGGCTCGTCCAACACCCGCAGATGGAAAGCCTGGGAGGTGGGCAGGCCCACGATCACGAGCTCCCGCAGGGCACGGCGCATGCGTTGCAGGGCGATGGGGCGCGACTCTCCCCAGACCACCAGCTTCGCGATCAGCGGGTCGTAGAACAGGGTGATCTCATTGCCGGTCTCCACCCCGCCCTCCCAGCGGACGCCCGGTCCGCTCGGCACCCGCAGGTAGCGGAGGACGCCGGTCGCCGGGAGAAAGTCGTTGAACGGGTCTTCGGCGGTGATGCGGCATTCGATGGCGTGGCCGCGCGGGTGCAGCGTCCCGGCGTGCACGCGCATCGGGCGGCCGGCGGCGATCTCGAGCTGCTCCCGTACCAGGTCCACTCCGTAGACCAGCTCCGTCACGGGATGCTCGACCTGGATCCGCGTGTTCATTTCGAGGAAGTAGAACTCCCCGCCGGGGGCGAGCAGGAATTCGATCGTGCCCGCGCTGCGGTAGCCGACCGCGGTGGCGGCCGCGGTGGCGGCTTCGCTCAGGCGCCGCCGCAGCGCCGGCGTCACGGCCGTCGAGGGCGCCTCCTCGATGAGCTTCTGGTGCCGCCGTTGGATGCTGCACTCCCGCTCGCCCAGCGCCACGACCCGGCCGTGCGCGTCCGCGAGCACCTGGATCTCGATGTGGCGTGGCCGATGGACGTACTTCTCGATGTAGACGGCGCCGTCGCCGAACGCTTTCGCGGCTTCGCTCCCGGCGGCCTCGAGCGCCGCGGCGAGCTCCGTCTCCCGGCTCACGACCCGCATGCCCTTCCCGCCGCCGCCGGCGGCGGCCTTGAGCAGGATCGGGAACCCGAGGCGCCCCGCTTCCCGCCGGGCCTCGACCGGATCCCGGACCGGCTGGGTCGTGCCCGGAACGATGGGGACGCCCGCGGCCTGCATGCGTCGGCGCGCTTCGGGCTTGTCGCCCATCGCGCGGATCGCGGCGGCCGGCGGCCCGACGAACACGAGACCCTCCTCCGTCACGGCGTCGGCAAAGACCGCCCGCTCCGAGAGAAACCCGTAGCCGGGGTGGACGGCGTCGCAGCCCGTCGCCTCCGCAGCCGCGATGAGTTTCGGGATGTTGAGGTACGACTCGGCCGCGGGCGCGGCACCGAGCGCGACGGCGGCGTCGGCCGCCCGCACGTGGGGCGACAGTCGGTCGACGTCGGAATACACCGCCACCGCTTTGACACCCTCTTCGTGGCAGGCCCTGATGATGCGGAGGGCGATCTCACCACGATTGGCCACGAGGACGCGGCTCAGCGACACCCGACCTCAACCGTGAGCTTGTACACTGCGAACGACTCGCACAGCGCGCGCGTCTGGGCGGCGGCGCGGCGGTAGACCTCGATGGCGGGGCGCGCCCACGGCTCGTGCTCGTCCAACGCCAGGCGCAGCGCCGCGAACACGAAATCCCGGGGGTGCACCCGGTCATCTCCACCCGTTCGGCCCGCGACCCAGACGAGCGGCCGGCCCAACCAGCGGGTGCGCGGCCGGGTTGCCGGTGCCCGCTCGAACCCCTGGCTGGCGCACAGCGGCCGGCGCTCCGCGAAGCCCCGCAACGACCCGTCGCCCGAGGTCTCCGAAGAGCGCGTTCCGCCCCCCTTGCCCCCCGGGGGCCGCGCTTCCGCGACGACGCGGCGGCGGAACACTGAATCGGTGCGCCAGAGCGCGAGCGGCACAATCAGCAGATCCGGCCGCAGCCCGCGCGCGAAGCGGAGGTACCACGCGGCGTAGGTGTCGGTCTCCCGGGCGGTGAGCAGCACGCCCAGGTGGGGGCAGGCGCGCAGCAGGTTCTCGCCCAGCTCCTCGAGCACCGGGGCGAGCCGCACCGCCGGAGGCAGGTTCGCCCAGGTTTCCGTAGCGCCCGGCACGCCCCCCTGTTCCCAAGCCAGCACCGTTCGCTCCCCTCGGGTGAAGACGCGGTACATCCGGGCCGAATCGCCCTGCCGGGTGCCGGCGGCGAGCTCGGCCGCCCGCTCGAGCGCGCGATCGGCCGAGTCGAGCACGGCGCGGGCCCAGGCCGTGTCCTCGGCCCCCGGTCCTTCCC
>JBOHSA010000073.1:0-3476 GCA_050732995.1 Gemmatimonadales bacterium
TACATCGAACTTCTCATCCTGGTCCGAGCCCGTCAGCCTCGGCCCGATCATCAACTCGCCGTTCAACGATCAGCAGGCGGCGCTCTCCAAGGACGGGCTCACGCTCTACTTCGCCTCGAACCGGCCCGGGACGCCGGGGCCTGGTCCGAACGACATCTGGGTGTCTCACCGCGAATGTCTGACCTGTCCCTGGTCGGAAGCGGCGAACGTCGGCGCGCCCGTCAATACGGGATCGAACGACGCCGCACCCGCGCTGTCGCGCGACGGTCACTGGCTCTTCTTGCTGTCCAATCGGCCGGGCTCTCAGTCAAGTGATGTCTGGGCCGCCTCGCGCGAGAACGTGCACGACGACTTCGGCTGGCAGACGCCGGTGAATCTCGGGCCGGGCGTCAATACGGCCGGTTTCGAGGGCGGCCCGAGTTACTTTGAGAACGATGATCTTGGCCTCCCCCAGCTGTATTTCAACGGCAATCCCCAGCCGGTGGGCAGCGGCGGGGACATCTACGTCAGCACCCAGGCTGCCGATGGATCGTGGGGGCCGGCGTATTTCGTCGCGGAGCTGAGCACTCCCTTCAGCGATCAGCGGCCGTCCGTGGGGTCGAGCGGCGTGGAGATCTACTTCCACTCCGATCGGCCGGGTTCGGCATCCAACGACATCTGGTACTCGACCCGGGAGAGCGTGCTCGCGCCCTGGTCGCCGCCGCTGAACCTCGGCCCGCCAATCAACACCGGGGTCGGGGAGCTCTTCGCGCTGATCGTTTCCCACGGCCACACGGAGTCGCTCTACTTCGCGCGCAACGTCGCGACGCCGCCGGCCATTGACCTCGACCTCTTCGTGAGCACGCGGACGCGAGTGGGGAAACAGGATTAGGAGGCTGACGGCTTCGACATCTGGAGGTCGACCCGCTGCCGCCGAGCGGGCACTGAGCCACGTCGGGAGACTAAGAGGCTAAGGGACGACGGGGGGTAAGGCGGCCAGTCTTAGATCTCTTGGACCGGGAACCCCTCGCGACTCGCCGCCTCGTTCAACCGGGCGTCCAGGCTCACGAACTCCAGCGTCGCCGGCTCGTGCCCGGCGGCGATGATGGCCGCCGCGAGCTGCAGGGCGTCGCCAGCGCGTACCGGGTGCACCCGCAGCAGCCGCTGCGCCGTCATGCGGACCGCATCGCCGGCCAGGATCTCCTGCCACGCGGCGGCGAGGTCCCGCAGCCGGACCAAGGCCGCGCCGGCGTCCGCGACGCCGAGCGCGCCCTCCCGCTCGCGCCGCGCCACTGCCGCCGTGCACTCCACCAGCGTGCCCCACCACACGAGCATCACGGGATCCCGCTCCAGCCCCGCGAGCAACTCATCGCGGCGCGGCTCGACGAGGAGCAGCGGCACGACCGCCGAGCTGTCCCAGAACCTCATCGGCCGGCGCGCCGGTCCTCGAGGAGCGCCTCGACGACACTCGCCGCGGCGCGCGGCGCCCCGGCCCGCAAGGCGTCGAGCGAGACGGGGCGGGTAGCCCGCCGCAACAGGCCGGCGCGCTCCAGGCGCGTCAGGCGATCATCCCCCGGCGCCGTGCCCCCGGCGCTGACGCGCTCCAGCCGCGCCACCGGTTCGTCCCGGTCGAGGATCAGGATCGTCTCGCCCGCCCGTACCTTCTTGAGGTAGGCGCTCAGGCGGGCCTTTAATTGAGATATTGTGGTTTTTTCCATATGACTATAATAGTCATATATGGCGATCGTGGCAACGAGGCGTTCGGGCTGCCTCGCAGACCACACTTGACCCGGCTCGCCCGGCACATGGCCGGAAATTGGACCGTCCCTCGTACGTTGTCTGCCAGTAGGCCGCTCGGCGAGTTGGTTCGCCAGGCGTGATCACTGCGGTGCTTCGAGCAGACCGCCCACGCTCGTCCGTCCAACGAGAGTGATCGGGTTGTCCAATGTGAGGTGAACCTCGGGAGGTCTCCATGGTCACTGCGCGCTCGTGGCTCAGCGCCGCTCCGGGCCTGCTACTGTCGCTCATCGCCTGCGAGAACCGGGATCCGGTCGGGCCGTCACTCCGGCTGGTGGGCGGCGCACCCACGAACCTCACGGCCACCCCGATCTCCTATTCGGACATCAGTTTGGCCTGGCAGGACAAGTCGACGAACGAGAGTGGATGGGAGGTTCACCGCTCGACCACCGGGCCGACGGGCACGTTCACCCTGTTCACGACGTACCCCTGGCCGAACACCACCGCGGGGGGCAACGGCGGTCTGCAGGGCTCCACGGAGTACTGCTACAAGGTGCGCAGTTACAAGGCGCAAGGTCGGCAGGTGAGCTACAGCGACTTCTCGAACGTCGCCTGCGCAACCACGCTGCCGGCACCGGTGCCCGCCGCGCCGTCTGGCGTGAGCGCGGCGCCGGACGCGTGGGGCAGGATCCGGGTCATCTGGACCGACAACGCGGGGAACGAGAGCGGGTTCCGCGTGGAGCGCTCAGCGACCAGCAGCGGACCCTGGACCAGCCTCGGCACCACTGCTCCGAATGTCGTGTCGTTCGACGACCGGCAGCCCCCGGCGGCGGAGCAGCCGGCCTGCTACCGGGTCGTCGCCTTCAACTCCTTCGGCGACTCCCAGAGTTCGAACGTCGCCTGCACGGCGGCACCGGCCGCACCATCGGGTCTCCTCGCCACCGCGACCGGCTCCGACGTCGACCTCACCTGGACCGACAACTCCGGCGTCGAGGATGGATTCCAAGTGCATAGGTGGACGGCGTCGTCGGGCACGCCCATCGTCGTGGCGACGCTCCTAGCCAACGCGACCGCTTATCACGACCCGGGGCTCGCGGACCACACCTACTGGTACCAGGTGCGCGCGACGAAGGACGGCGGCACGTCCGCGGGGTCGAACAACGCCAGTGCGATGGTCCTCACCATGCCGCCGGTCGCACCCTCGGGCGCGGACGCCCTCCCGTCTTCGAGCAATGTCGCGGCCGTCACGTGGGTCGACAACGCAACGAATGAGGCGGGGTTCCGCGTGGAGCGCTCGACCGATGACGGGGCCAGCTGGGTCGCCGCGGGCACGGCGGCTGTGGACCAGACATGGTTCTACGATGTCGGACAGCCGAGCGAGCAGCCACTGTGCTATCGCGTCGTCGCATTCAACAGCCTGGGCGACTCGCCGCCTGCGAGCGCGGATTGCACTAGGCTGCCTCTGGGTCCGACGAACCTGACCGCAACCGGCGTCGACGCGCAGACCATCGACCTCAGGTGGACGGACAACTCGGCCGTCGAGGACGGCTACCAGGTGCAGCTGGTGTTCTGCTGGGAGGACTACTACTACGGCTACTACTGTGACTACTACACGATCGCGACGCTCGGGCTGAACGCCACGAGTTATACCCACTCGGGATTGGCGCCGGGGACGTTCTACACATACCGAGTCGTCGCCCTCAAGGACGGGGGCTACTCGGATCCCTCGAACGAGGCCGGCGCGACCACCAATCCGTAAG
>JBOHSA010000074.1:0-20714 GCA_050732995.1 Gemmatimonadales bacterium
CCCCCCCCCCCCCCCCCCCCCCGCGGCCCCTCAGCTCCCCGCCTAAAGGCTGGGCTCCGCACAACATAGCCTGCGGGTGGGGGGGCCCCGCGCCGCTACCATTTCGGGCTCGGCCTAGCGATATTTCGTTTTCATCAGCCCGTGGGGTGCTGCTCTGCTGATGCGCCCCGCGGGTTTCTCTTGCCGCTTCGAGAGGAGCACCCATGCCGGCAGTGAGTCCCCTGAAACGTCCCGTGAAGGTCAGCCAGCTGATGCGCCGCCGCCTGCGCGAGCTCAAGCGCACGCCCCGCGAGCTGGCCGAGGCGGTCCAGGTGCCGGAGACCTACATCGCCGACCTGCTCGCCGGGAAGCGCCGGCCGCCCGCCCCGGGCCGCACGGACGTGTACGAGCGGATGACCAAGTTCCTGCGGCTGCACCGCAACGACCTCTCCACCTGTGCTGGGGCGGAGCGCGCCGGTACGAGCCTGCGGGGCCGCCGCTCCGGTCGCCGGATGGACGCCCGGGTGCTCGACGCCCTGCTCGAGCTGTGCGCGCCGGCCAAGGCGCGGCCCCTCGCCCGACGGCTGGGCAGCAAGCATGGCCCGGAGCTCGAGCAGCTGATCGTGCAACGCCTCCTCGAGGTGACGCAGGGGTTCGTGCGGCGCCAGCTGG
Organism: Gemmatimonadales bacterium; assembly: GCA_050732995.1. Lineage (GTDB taxonomy): Bacteria > Gemmatimonadota > Gemmatimonadetes > Gemmatimonadales > GWC2-71-9 > JBOHSA01. The sequence goes on from JBOHSA010000074.1 coordinate 652, forward strand.
ACGACGAGGTCGGGATCCGCGTGGCGGCGAACCGCGAGGGGTGCAGCTACCTCGAGATGCGTATGCGCCTGCTCGAATTCCTCGATACCACGCCGCAGTCGGTCACCCCGGCGGATCTGGACGAGTTCGTGCGTCCACAGGTCGGGGCGTGGGATCTCGATCTCGAGACGCAGGCGATGCGCATCGTGCTGCGGACCCAGGAGCCGGCGCCGCGGCAAAAGCGGGCGCTGCGACTGTAACCCCCCGCTCCCGCCCGCCCGGACCCGCGGGAACACGAACGGCGCCGTCCGCAAGGATGGCGCCGTCGGCGTTTTCAGGTACCGTGGGCTTTAGAGCTTCACGACGTTCTGTGCCGCCGGGCCCTTCTGGCCCTGGACGACTTCGAACTCAACCCGCTGTCCCTCGGACAGCGTCTTGAACCCATCCTGCTGAATCGCGGTGTGATGCACGAAGCAGTCCTTTTCGCCGTTCTCGGGCGTGATGAAGCCGAAGCCCTTCGCGTCGTTGAACCACTTCACGGTACCGGTGATACGTGCCATACTGGTAATACTCCTGACTGAATGTTCCCGGCGGATCTTTCCGCCGGCGAGCGCGGGGGAGCAATGAAAAAGGACCGTGGGCGTTGGCCCAGGTCCTCAAACGGTCTCTGGTGTTCAGCACACGGCACGGTGCCGCGGCTTCAGCGCTCGAACAGCAAGCTAACGACTCGAAGCCCGCCGGTCAAGGGACCCACTACCGCAGCACGGTGCCACCTATTAGGTTGTCGCTCGCAGTCGACAGAACCGCGAGCTGGCATCCTTCCGAAGGACGGTCCCGCTCAGGAGCGGGCCTCATCACTCAGGCTCAATCCCCAGGTTCGAAAACCGACAAGCCGTAGGGCCTAAAGACGTAAGGCCAACTGCGTACGGGGAACACCGTACGGTTCTCCCTTTACGCTTTTCGCCATACGGCGTTCACCCTACGCAGTAGGAGTTGTATGCCATTCGCATCATTGGGGCTCGTCCCCGAACTCGTCCGCGCCGTGGCCGATGAAGGCTACGAGCGCCCCACGCCGATCCAGCAAGAGGCGATTCCGCTCGCCCTGGCCGGCCGGGACCTCATCGGGTCCGCGCAGACCGGCACCGGCAAGACCGCCGCCTTCGTGCTGCCGATTCTCCAGCGCCTCGCGTCCGGCCCGAAGCACACCCTGCGGGCCCTGATCCTCGTCCCCACCCGCGAGCTCGCCGAGCAGGTGACGGCGAGCATCCGCGCCTACGGGCGCCACACCCACCTCGCGGCCGCCGCCGTCTACGGTGGCGTCGGCATGGAGCCCCAGACGCGCGCGCTCCGCCGGGGCGGCGGCGTGGATATCGTCGTCGCGACGCCCGGCCGGCTGCTCGACCACATGGGCCGCGGCCATGTGGACTACTCCCGGCTCGAGGTGCTGGTACTGGACGAAGCCGACCGCATGCTCGACATGGGCTTCGCCCCCGACGTCCGCCGGATCCTGGACGCGCTGCCCACCGAGCGCCAGACGATGCTCTTCTCGGCGACGATCTCGCAGGAAGTGGACGCGCTGGCCCGCCGGGCGCTGGCCGGGCACGCCTCGGTCGAGATCGGGCGCCGCGCGCAGACCGCCGAAGGCGTGGAGCACGTCGTCATCGCGGTGGACAAGCTCCAGAAGCGCGGTGTCCTCGCGCGCATCCTCCAGGCCAAGCCCGCCGGCCAGACGCTCGTGTTCACACGCACCAAGTACGGGGCGGACAAGCTGGTGACCTATCTGAAGCGCGAGGGCATCGCGGCGCACGCCATCCATGGCGACAAGGCGCAGAGCCAGCGCCAGCGCACCCTGGATGCGTTTCGCTCGGGCGAGGCCGACACGCTGGTCGCGACCGACATCGCGGCGCGCGGGATCGACGTGGACGGGATCCGCATGGTGGTGAACTACGACGTGCCGAACGATCCCGAAGTCTACGTGCATCGCGTGGGCCGCACGGCCCGCGCCGGCGCGCGCGGGCTCGCCCTCACGCTCATCTCTCCGGACGAGTGGCTGCTGATGGCCGACATCGAGCGGCTCATCGGCCAGATCTTCCCGCGCGAGGTGATTCCCGGGTTCGAGCCGTCGGTGCCGCCGCTGCAGCCGAGGTCGGCCGCCGCCTCGGCGCCTCGTCCCGCGCGGTCGGTCCGCGCGCGGGTTGGGGGACGGCGCAGGCGATAAAAGGCGTTCGACGCCTTTGTTTATTTGATCCGGACTCCCCCCTTGATCACGATATCCACCCGTTGGAGCAGCTCGATGTCGTGGAGGACGTCCCCTCGCACCGTGATGATGTCGGCGTAGTGGCCCCGCGCGAGGGTCCCGAGGTCCTGTTCCCGCTTGAGAAACCGCGCCGGCCAGCGGGTCGCGCCCATGATCGCCTCCATCGGGGTCATGCCCAGCCGCACCCAGGTCGCGAGCTCGCGCCAGGTGGCGTCGGAATGGAAGTTCCCCGGGACGCCGGCGTCGGTCCCCACGAGCAGCGTGACGCCGGCCGACCGGAGCTGGGCGAACTTGGTCGCGAGTGTGGGGATCCGGCGCCGCGCCTGGGCGTAGTAGGCCAGGTTCGGGAACGGCTCGAGCGAGCGCGCGATGTCGCGCGCGATGTCGGCGGGTACGCCCTCCCGCCACGCCGGGTCGTGCAGCCGCTCGGGGAAGCTGTCCGCCGTGTAGCCGAACAGGAACAGCGGCGCGATGGTGGGCGTCCAGTAGAGCGTGGCGTTGCGGCGCCGTAGCCCCGCCACGATGTCCTCCGGGTAGCCGGGCGCGGTCCCGAGGCCCGTGTGCTCGAAGTTGTCCACCCCGACTTTGAGGCCGATGCGAATCTCGTCCTCGCGGTGCGAGTGGGCGACGACCGGGCGCCCCGCCGCGTGGGCCGCCTCCACGACGGCCCGCACCTCTTCCTCCGTCATCTGGTCCTGGTCGATCAGCTTGATCACGTCCACGCCCGCGTCGACGAGCTGCTTGACCTTGGCGCGTGCGTCGTCGGCGCCGGTGACCCCCCAGCGGAACCGGGCCTCGTAGGGGGCGTAGGGCGCGTGCTGGATGAATGGCCCCGAGACGAACAGCCGCGGCCCCGGGATCTCGTTCCGCTCGATGCGGCGCTTGACCGTGAGGATCTCCTCGAGCGGCGCGCCCAGGTCCCGCGCGGTGGTCACGCCGGCCAGCAGCAGCTGCTTCGCCGCGGCGGGCATGATTTCGGCCGCGAACCGGCGCTGGTAGGTCGTGTCCCAGTGCTCGTAGTCGGCGTGGCCCAGGATCATCAGGTGGACGTGCATGTCCAGCAAGCCGGGCAGGACGGTCATCCCCGCGGTCGAGATGACGCGTACGCCGGCGGGCACCGGGACGTCCCCGCGCCGGCCCACGGCGGCGATGCGCTCGCCCGCGATCAAGACCACGCCGTCTTCGATCGGGGGGCCGCCGTAGCCGTCGAGGATCCGGCCGCCGACCAGCGCGAGGGTGGGTTGTTGGGCCGACGCGAGTATTAGAACGGCGAACAGCGGGTACATAGGGGTCTCCCGAGACGACGAAGGCGGCCGAGGCGACTGCCTCGACCGCCCTCCACCGTCTTCGACCGACCTAAGCCGTCAGCAGGCCGGGTTGATGTTGCAGTTCGCCAGGATCTCCACGAGCGTGATCGGGAAGAGCGTGCCCGGGGCGAGCACGGCCTCCGCGTTGCTCGGCCACTTGTCCGCGGCCACCCCGAAGCGGTAGTGATCGTTCAGGCGCCGCCCCTGGAGAAACAGGTTCACCCGGCGCTCGTGCTGGAGCATCGCGGGCGGCAACGGGTGGGCGGGGTTCGCCGGATCGTACGGCGTCAGCCCGGCGTTCAGCGCGCGGACTCTGTTGATGGATGTCGTGAAGCCCGCGGTGTTCCCCGCGGCCAGGGCCGCTTCGGCCACGATCAGGTGCAGCTCGCGCGCCGAGAGCACCGTCAACGGGCCGTACTGGACGCCGGTGGTGAACTCGTTGATGATGGCGGTGAGCACGGGGTCCGCGGTGCCGTTGATCGGGTCGTTGAGCTTGATGCTCGCCACGCTCTTGTTGTCCGCCGTGGGCACGATGTAGGGGTCGCCGATCCGGCTCTCGAGCCGCTGGTTGACCTCGAATCCGATGCCCGAGCCGTCGATCTGCTCCGAACTGTACGTGTACTGGAACTTCCAGTCGGCGTTAACGAGCGAAGTCGCCAACGCGAGAGCGGCATTGGCGTCGGTCACGGCGACCGCGTCGTTCACCAGGGGGTTCGCGAGGGTCGCGGCGCTGAACGGGTTGAGCTTTTGCCACACGACCTTGCCGTGCCGGGCCCGCGCGCGCATGGCCGTGAGCGCGAGCTGTATGTCGGGATCGTTGACGACGGCGAGGCCCCGGGTCGTATAGGCGATCGCCGTGTCGTACACTTGCGCCATGTTCGCCGGCCCGAGCGGCGGGCCCGCGTCGGTCCGGTTGGAGGAAATCGGGAAGTCGTCAAAGATGTCCCCGATCATCGTATAGGCGAGCGCGCCGTACAGGTACGACCGGGCGAGATCGTTGTCGTCGGGCAGCACGCCAGCGGTATAGAAGGCGCTGAGGCGCTTGATCGCCTCGTCCGCCATCCAGCGAGCCTGCGCCACGTCGGGGAACGAGGCGTCGACGAACTCGTTGGTGATCCCCGACAGGTATCCCGCGTCGAGGTCGCCCCAGGCGTCGCGCGAGCCGATCCACGTCAGCTCGTCGGTGGCTTCGGAGTAGGGGGTCATGATGTTGCCCCAGCCCCGGGTCAGGACGGCCAAGGCGCCGTTGGCCAGGGAGGCCGCACCCGCGGGGTCGTCCAAGCTTTCGATACTGATGTTGTTCGGGTTTTCCACGTCCAGCAACCCGCTGCAGCCGGCCGCGACCGCGGCTAGCCACAGCGAGAGTAGCGCGCCGCTCCGGGACCGCGGGGCCCGGGGAGCGGCCGAGATCGCATAGGTCAGCATGGCACTCTCTCCTTTCCAGGTCTCGGGGTCAGAAGCCGAAGCGGACGGTGAAGGTGAACCGCCGCGGGAGGGCGAAGCCGAAGGCGTCGATTGCCTCGCCGAAGTTCTGGGCGATGCCGTTCAGGTCGCTCGAGGCGGCGCCGCGCCCGTACACGTTCAGCTCGGGGTCGATCCCCTTGTAGCCAGTCCACAGGGCGACGTTGCGCACCGCCGCCTTGATGGACACGTAGCGCAGCCCGAGCTTCTGCTCGGCCCAGCGGGCCGGCACGTTGTAGGTCAATCCCAGCTCGCGCCACCGCACGAACGCGCCGTTCTCGTTCTGGTTCAGGCCATCGTGCGGCGTCAACGCCTTGAGCTTGAGCCACTGCTTGGCCGCGTCGAGGCGCTGCTGCGCCGTGCTCGCCGGGTTCATGATCGTCGCTTCCACCTCGGCCGCCGATCGAATGTTGCGCCCGATGCCGGCGTTGGCCTGGCGGAACGCATCGGTCAGGTTCGTGATGGTGTAATCGCCGAACTTGTACTCGAACAACAGCGACAATTCGAGGTTGCGCAGGAACGTCGCGTTCGTCCCGAACGAGCCCTGCCAGTCCGGGTAGGACTTCCCGAGGTAATGATCGAGGAAATCCCCGTCCCCGTCCTCATCGACCCGCAGGAGCTGCGAGGCACCGCTGATGCCCGTCAGGGTTCGAGGAGTGGCGAAATAGAGCAGGAGTTGGGCTTCCGTGTCCGGCACGCCGTCCTGCACGCCGACCGTGGGCCCGGTCACGTCATAAGGCAGCGAGCCGGCCGGCACGGGCAGCAGCTTGGGCCCGAACAGCGAGTTCACCGGGTAGCCCTCGATGATGAAGTTCCGATACCGGGGATAGCTCCCGCCCACCTTGAGCGGCGGCGCGGTTCCGAGGTCGGTGACCCACTGCCAGCCCCAGGAGGCGTTGCCCCAGAGGTTGACCGACACCGAGGGACGGTTCAGCGCGAACAGCTTGATGCCCAACTCCCAGCCGCCGGCCTCGATCTCGCCGATGTTGTCGAGCTGGAGGTTGGGGAACCCGCCCGACGGGGCGAACTGGCGGAGCCACAGCGCGTCACTGGTCGTGCGGCGGTAGTACGTGGCCTCGAGGCCGAAGCGGTCCTCCCACAGCCCGATTTCCATGCCGACTTCCCGCTCGGTGCTGATCTCGGGCTTCAGGATGGGGTTGCCCAGGTTGTTCGGCTGGAACCCCGGGCCCGCGGACGAGTTCAGCGGCGAGAAGGTGGTGAATTTGTCGAACGCGCCGGGCTGCAGACCCGACTGCCCGATCGCCGCGCGCACGCGCAGCGTGGAGATCCGGCCGGCGATGCCGGAGGACCCCCAGCTGGGCAGCGCGCTCGGGATAAACGACACGCTGGCCTTGGGGTACAGCACGCCTTCGGACGTCTTGCCGAACGCGCTGTTGCGGTCGTAGCGCGCGCCCACGGTGACGAACGCGAAGTCCTTGTAACCCATCTGCTCCTGCACGAACCCGCCGGCCGCCACCGTCTCCAGAATCCGCTCATACACGCTCGGGAATGCGCCGGCGCTCACGACTTCGAGCCCCGGCCCAGGGAAGATCTCCCCGCCGAGACCCTCGTCCTCGAGGCGCGTGATGAACCCCTGGCCGCCGGCGACGAACGTGGATTGCCAGTGCTCGCCGAACCGCCGGTTCCATGTGCCCTTTAGCTCTGCAGTCAGCTCACGCCGGGTGCGGTTATCCACGAACTTGAAGCCTTCGGGGTCGAACCGGCGCACGCCGTCCACGTTGTTCCCGAACGGGTCGAAGTCGGTGCTGATCTGGTTCACCACGTCGACGCCGACGGTGGCCTCGACGGAGATCTGCTGCGTCGGCTGGTAGCCGACGTTGAGGCTGCCGGTGAAGTGCTTGGTATCCTGCTTGGTCTCCTCCTGCATCGTCTCGCGCACGGTGTTGAACGCGGGCGATCCGTAGGGATTCCCCGGCGCGATCTTCGCGTTGGGGTCGCCGCCGATCCGGCACTGGCCGTTGCCCACGACATCCGCGAGCGAGTTGCACTTCGCGTTCTCCGGCTTGCCGAAGATCATCGTCGAGATGGTGCCGAAGATGTTGTTGTTGTTCTGCGGGGTCTCATGGTGCGCGTCCACGTACTGCGTGTTCACCCGGATCTTCAGGTTCTCGATCGGGAGCATGACGAGGGACGCGGACCCCTGCACCTTGCGGTTGAAGTCGTTGGCGGGTCCGAGCTCCGCGTTGCCGAACGGGCCGTTCTCCCGTTGGAGCCGGGCGTTCACGAAGTAGTTCACCGCCGCGGTGCCGCCGCTGACCGAGCCCGAGTACGAGCTGAAGGAACCGGTCTCGAACAGGTCGGGGATGAACTCCTTCTCGAATACTTGGAACGCCTGAATGGGCTGGCCGTAGAAAGCGCTCAAGCGGGTGGCCACCGGAAGGGTCGTTTGACATAGGGTCGCGGTGTTTCCTGCCGCCACGCAGGCGGCTTCGTCCGCGAAACGCGCGAAGCCCGCGTTCGGCTTGTACCGGCTCGCGGGATAGTTCAGGAACCCCTGCTCGGTGGTGAAGTCGAACCGGGGCGCGCCGCGCGAGCCGGTCTTGGTGAATACCTGGATCACGCCGGAGGACGCTTCGGTGCCGTACAGCGTCGCGGCCGCCGCGCCCTTGAGGATCTCGATGCGCTCGATCGCGTCCGGATTGATGTCGTCCAGCCGCGACGGCGTGCCGCCACCGCCGGTCCCGATGTAGTCCCCGAAGCCGCCACTGCGGTCCACGCGGACGCCGTCGATGTACACGATCGGCTCGTTGGGTTGCGACAGGCTCGCCGCGCCGCGGATGCGGATCCGCGCGCCTTCGCCGGTCAAGCCGCCCGAGGGCAGCACCACGACGCCCGCTTCGCGGGCGGCGAGCGCCTCGGACAGGTTGACGACCGGCGCATTGGTGAGCGCGCGGCTGTCGATCGTCGCGACGGTGTTGCCGAGCTTGCGCTTCTCGGTCTCGGTCCCGGCGCCGGTGACGACCACTGCGTCGAGTCCGATGGCCGCCTGGCCCAGCTCGAAGTCCACCGTCGCGGTCTGCCCGGGCGTGACGGTGACGTTCTTGCTCGCGCTCGCGTAGCCCACGCGGCGCACCCGGATCTCGGTCTCGCCCGCTTTGAGGTTCAGCTCGAACTGGCCAGTGGCGTTGCTCAGCGTGCCGAGGTCGGTCCCCGGTACATACACCTGGACGCCGTCCACCGGGCGTTTAGTCGTCCCGTCGACGACCTGCCCGCGGACGGTCCCCGTCACCTGCGCGGCGCCCGGCGTGGCCAGGACGGCCCACGCCACGAAGCCCGCGCCCAGGACGAGGGCGCGATACCACCAACGAAGCGGAGAACGCATCTCCACCTCCTGTAGAAGGATTGTCGGACGGCACATGCGACCCATGAAGCCTCGTTGAAGACGACTTCGGCTCCGATCGAGAACGGCAGGAACCCGATCGGTCGGGATGATCTCAGTTTGAGTGTGCACTCCATCCGGGGCGGCGTCAAGCAGGGCCGAGGGGGTCTCGACTTCACGCGCTGTTGACACTTGGGCATCCCCCCGTAGGCAACCGCCGGGCGGCGGCGTAAATTCCCGCCACAGCGCCGGTTGTCGCTGATCCCCTCGACCGTCAGGTGGCCGTATGGTGCATGTCAACGTTCGGTGTATTCCTGCTATGCTCGGGCTCGCGGTCGGCGCCTGCGGGGTGAGCGACCCCGCGTTCGACCCGCCGCCCGTCGAAGCCCCGTTCGTCGCGGTCGATGCTGGCGTGCTGCACACCTGCGCGCTTACCACCACCAACCGGGTGTACTGCTGGGGCTGGAACGACGACGGCCAGGTGGGCGACGGCTCGCGCTCGAATCGCCGCTATCCGTCGCGCGTCGCCGGGAGCGCGACCTATGCCTCGGTCACCGCCGGCGGCGGCCACACGTGTGCCGTCACGACCGGCGGCGCGCCGCAGTGCTGGGGGCTCAATTTCACCGGCCAGCTGGGCGATGGCTCCACGACGCGCCGAACGACCCCGGTGGTGGTTTCCGGGGGCCTGACGCTCACCACGCTGGACGCGGGCGGCACGTACAGCTGCGGCCTAATCGTGGCCGACAGCACGGCGTGGTGTTGGGGCTGGGGCGGCACCGGCCAGCTGGGCGACGGGGCCCGCTCCGCCGCGCAACCGACGCCGGTCGCGGTCCTGGGGGGACGCAAGTACACCGCCGTCAGCGGTGGCACCCAACATACCTGCGGGCTCGCGGCCGACAGCACGGCCTGGTGCTGGGGCGACAACGGCTTCGGGCAGCTTGGCAACGGCACACTGGCCGACACGACCCAGCCCGTTCTGGTGAGCGGCGGGCTGAAGCTCATCGCCATCACCACCGGCTATTTCCACACCTGCGCGCTCGCCCCGAATGGCGACGCCTTCTGCTGGGGGGACAACTCGACGGGACAGCTGGGCGATACCCTCGTCGTGGGGAGCTCGAACACACCGCGGCTGGTGCTCGGCGGGCAATCCTTCGCCGCGATCACGGCGGGAGCCGTCCACACGTGCGGCATCACTGTGGGTGGTGCGGGGTATTGCTGGGGGTCCGGCGCCAGCGGCCAACTGGGCAGCCAGCCGGCAGCGCTGTGCGGCACGACCGCCGGCCTACAGGAGTGCACCCGCGTGCCGGCGCTGATCTCCGGCGGGTTGAGCTTCGTGCGCATCAGCGGGGGGACCCGGCACAGCTGCGGCCTGACCACGGGCCAGCTGGTGTACTGCTGGGGGTTGAACAATTACGGGCAGCTGGGCGATGGGTCTTCCCGGGCCAGCGTGACGCCGGTCCGCGTCGGCAAGCAGCCGTGACTCAGGAGGTCGTGATGCGTCGCCTGATACCGGTTGGGATGCTGCTCTGCGCCGGATGCTACGGCTACCACGGCGTCGGCAGCGTGGCGCCGGCGGAGAATACCGACGTCCGTGTGGACTTCGTGTCCCCGCGTGACGTCACGTTGCAGGACGTCACCGTCCATGGCATCACGACCATCCAGGGGCGACTGCTGTACGCCAACACCGACTCCGTGGCGGTGGCGGTGACGAGGCTCTGGGGACAGGAGGGGCGGACCTACGAGGCGGAGCGCATCGGCGTGAGTCTGCCGGCGAGCGGCGTCGCCGCCCTGCGGCAGAAGCGGCTCTCCCCCGCCCGGAGCGGGCTCGCGATGATCGCGGGCAGCGCCGCCATCGTCGGCATGATCCTCGGTGTGGGCGAGCTGGTGGGCTCGGGCGGGACCCAGGGACCGAAACCGCTCCCCTGACGCGCTATTTCAGGTTGCGGACGAAGTTCGCCACCGGGATGGCCGGGAGCGTGAGCAGGCGCACCGAGCCGCGGGCGCCCAGCTCCACCGACACGCGCGCGATGGTGTCGTTATCCGGGGCCTCCACGATGTTCACGAAGTCGTAAGGCCCGAGCACGGCGTACTGGGAGGTCACTTTCGCGCCGAGCCGCTCGATCTCCTTGTTGACCTCCTGCAGCCGCTTCGGGTTCTCCTTCAGCTTTTTCGCGCCTTCGTCGGTTAGGTTGGACAACAGGATATAGGTCGGCATGGGAATCCTCACGACAAGACCGTAAGGGAGAGGCGTCTGGGGAAAGACGTACGGCGAAGGGCGTAAAAGGAAACCGTAAAACAACGGACGTCAAGGTTTCAAGTTCGCTTCTCGATCGGCACGTAGTCCCGCACCGGCGACCCGATGTACACCTGCCGGGGCCGCGCGATCTTCTGCTCCTTGTCGAGCAGCATCTCCTGCCACTGCGCGAGCCAGCCCGGGGTGCGGCCGATGGCGAACAGCACGGGAAACATGTCCACCGGGAAGCGCATCGCCTCGTAGATGATGCCGGAGTAGAAGTCCACGTTGGGGTACAGCTTGCGGGACACGAAGTAGTCGTCCTGCAACGCGATGCGTTCCAGCTCGAGCGCGATGTCGATCAGGGGATTCTTGCCCGTGACGTCGAACACCTGGTCGGCGGTCTGCTTGATGATCTTGGCGCGCGGATCGTAGTTCTTGTAGATGCGGTGTCCGAAGCCCATGAGCCGCACATCGCCGCGCTTGACGCGCTCGATGTAGGCCGGGACTGCCTCCAGGGAGCCGATCTCCCGCAGCATCCGGAGCACTTGCTCGTTCGCCCCCCCGTGCAAAGGGCCATACAGCGCCGCCGCGGCCGCCGCCATCGCGGAGTACGGATCGGCGTGGGACGAGCCGACCCCGCGCATCGCGCTGGTGGAGCAATTCTGCTCGTGGTCGGCGTGCAGGATGAACAGCACGTCCAACGCCCGCTCCAGCGTCGGGTTCGGGGTGTACTTCACCTCCGTGGCCCGGAACATCATGTTGAGAAAATTGCCGGTGTAGCTCAGATCGTTGTCCGGGTACCCGTAGGGCATCCCCACCGAGTGCCGGTGGGCGAACGCGGCCAGCGTCGGGGCCTTCGCGATCAGCCGGAAGATCTGGTTCTGGCGGGACGTCTCCTGCTCGATGTGCTTCGCTTCGGGATAGAAGGTCGAGAGCGCCGCGACGGTGCTCACGAACACCCCCATCGGGTGGGCGTCGTGGTGAAAGCCGTCGATGAACTTCTTGATGTTCTCGTGAATGATCGTGTGATGGGTGACGTTGTACACCCAGGCGTCGAGCTCGGCGGCCGAGGGGAGCTCGCCGTGGAGCAGCAGGTAGGCCGTCTCGAGGAACGTGCTGTGCTGGGCGAGCTGCTCGATGGGATACCCGCGGTAGCGCAGGATCCCCCGGTCGCCGTCGATGTAGCTGATGGCGCTCCGGCACGACGCCGTATTCATGAAGGCGGGATCGTACGCCATCAACCCGAAATCGTCGGCCGACCTCCGGATCTGGCGCAGGTCGGCCGCCCGGATGGTGCCGTCCTGGATGGGCAGCTCGTAGGTCTTCCCGGTGCGGTTGTCGGTGACGGTGAGGGAGTCCTTCGGCACGGCGGGGGTCCTGGATGGTGGCGGAGGAAAGATAACAGCGTATTTTCGGGTTCGTGTCCAACCAGCCGCGTGCGAGCCTCTATCCCTCCAAGTCGGGCGCCGGCGCCCTGCTGGGCCAGCAGCTCGCGGCGCGCGGCTACCAGCCGTGCATCCTGCTCGGCATCACGCCCGAGGGCGTCGAAATCGCGGCCAACGCGGCCCGGGCGATGGGAGCGCCGTTCGACGTCCTGGTCGCGTCCTTCATCCGGCTCGGCTCGAACCTCGCCCCCATCGGCGCGCTGGCGGAATCAGCGCCGGCCGAAATGGACCCCGATTTCCAACCCGGCATGACCCTGCTCGAGAAGCTCCAATCGGCGATCGACGAGTCCCGGGCCCGCGTGCGGCAGGACCTCGTGCTCTACCGGACCCAACGCCCCGTCAAGAAGCTCGAGGGCCGGGTGGCGGTCATCGTCGACGGGCAGGTGGTGTATCCCTGGAAGGTGCTGGCGGCGGCCAAGGCGGCCGAGCAGCTGGGCGCGCGGCAGGTCGTGATCGCGACGCCGGTAGCGAGCGAGGCGGCGGCCGACCGGATCCGCGCGCGGCAGTACCCGTTTGTCTGTCCCACCGTGCTGCTCGGCGCGGAAGGGCACTCGTCGCCATACGCGGACAGCGTGGGCGACTCGCCCGAGCGCCTGAAGAGCATCATGATCGCGCACCAGGCGGCGTGACGGAAGGTTGGAAGGTCGACCCCGGCCAATCTGCCTTGGTCGAGACGGTTCGATAGAGTCCCTACGTCATGCGTCCAGCTCCACCATCCCCTGTTCCAGCCACTGGTGCTCCCCCTTGAGCACCTCCTGCGCGACCCGGTAGGTGGAGCTGTCGTCGGGCCCCCACAGCTCACGGAATTTCGCGTGGACCCGGCCATGTGCCTGGCGGCAGAACGTGTCGGCGAGGCGGACGGCGCGGGCGCCCCGGGTACGGTCCTGGCGGACGAGCAGCTGCGCGCGGGTGCAGGCCGCGGCCATCGCGAACAGCTCGCCCCCCACGTCCACCAGCCGGAACAGCACCGCCTGGCGGAGCTCGAGCTTGGGCCCGAAGCGCAGCATCGCATGGAACACGCCGCGGGCGAGACGCCGCGCGCCGCGCTCCACGAACCGCAGGTGCGGGGCCAGCGCGCCGAACTCGCCGTACTTCGGCCAGAAGCTCCAGCCCAGCCAGCGTGACGGATACCACCAGCCGTAGAACAGCGCCGAGCGGACCAGGCCCGCGAGCCGCTGGCCCAGGGCCTTGCCGGGGAGCACCACGTCGCCCGCGACCTGGAGATGCTTGTCCACCGCCTCGCGGGCGATGAACAGGTGCATGATTTCGCTCGACCCCTCGAAGATCAAATTGATCCGGAAGTCGCGCATGATCCGCTCGACCGGGACCGGTTTCTCGCCGCGCGCGCGCAGCGAGTCGGCGGTCTCGTAGCCGCGGCCGCCGCGGATCTGCACCGTGTCGTCGATGATGCGCCAGCCCGCCTCGGAGTTGTACAGCTTCGCCATCGCGGCCTCGAGCCGGATGTCGTAGCCGCCCCGGTCCGCCATCAGGCCGCACAGCTCCGCCACCGCCTCCATGGCGAACGTGTTCGCCGCCATCGCGCCGATCTTCTGGGCGATCGCGTCGTGTTGGCCGATCGGGCGACCCCACTGCACGCGCTCGTTGGCCCACTCGCGCACGATCGCGAGACAGCGCTTCCCGACGGCGACCGAGGAGATCGGTAGGGTGAGGCGCCCGGTGTTCAGGGTGATCAGACCGAGCTTGAGCCCCTTGCCCTCCTCCCAGAGCAGGTTCTCCTTCGGGACCCGCACATTGGTGAATCGCATCACCCCGTTGTAGATCGCCTTGAGCCCCATGAAGTGGCAGCGGTGCGTCACCTCGACGCCGGGCCAGCCGGTTTCGACGATAAACGCCGTGATCTGCCGCTTCTCCCGGCCGGCGACGACCTTCGAGGGGGTGCGCGCGATGACGATCAGGAGCTCGGCCTTGGTGCCGTTGGTGCACCAGAGCTTTTCGCCGTTCAGAATCCACGCCTGGCCGTCCTCGCTCGGCACGGCGGTCGTCTCCATCGCCGCGGGGTCCGAGCCGACGCTCGGCTCCGTGAGGGCGAACGCGGAGATCGCGCCCTGGGCCAGGCGGGGGAAGTACCGCTGCTTCTGGGCCTCGGTCCCGAACATCTTGAGGGGCCCGGGCACGCCGATCGACTGGTGCGCGGACAGCAGGGCGGTGACGGAGCCGTCGACGGAAGAGACGAGCTCAATGGCCTTCATATAGGACAGCTGCGACAGGCCGAGGCCGCCGTAGTCGCGCGGGATCTTGATGCCGAACGCGCCGAGGCGCCGCAGGCCCTGGACGACCTCGTCCGGGATTTCGCCCTCGCGATCGATCCGGTCGCCATCGACGGTGTCGCGCAGGAGCCGGGTCAGCCCGTCGAGGAACGGCTGGGCGCGCGCGACCTCCTCAGGAGGCGGCTGGGGGTAGGGGTGGATGAGATCCAGCCGCAGGCGACCGAGGAACAGCTCGCGGACGAAGCTCGGGGCGGCCCATTCCTTTTCGCGCGCGGCCTCGGCGACCTCGCGGGCCTCGTCGGCCGTGACCTTCCGCTCCCGGGGGGGAGGGAAGGGGGGGGGGGCGATGGTGGTAGCCATGCCGGGAATCTAGCCTCCTGCGCGCGCCGGGAGCAGCCTCGGCCTGAGATACAGGGCGGCGAGGCCCACATCGAGCAGCTTCTCGCGTTTGGTGGCGTCGCGGTAGAACGTCACGTGCCGCTTGGCGGACAGCACGATGCCGACGGCGGCCGCCGCGACGATGGCGACGATCATCAGAACCAGGACCAGGACCGCCTGCAGGTCGCTCGCCGGCGCCTCGGGCGTGCCCGACGGCAGCACGAGGAACACCAGGGCCATGAGGCCCACCCAGACCGCCACTGCGGCCAGCAGCGCGCCCAGATTCTGCAGCAGGTGCGCCGGTCGCTCCACGAAGACGATCTTCGTGCCTTTCTCATCGCCGACGTCGTATTTCTCGGAGATGCGCAGCACCTGCTGACGCAGGAGAAAGATGTCGCGGTCGAACACGGGGTCGGCCTGGGCCCGCGCCGCCACCGGCGTACCGGCGACGCGGTTCTCCCGCCCGCATTGGGGGCACTTCACCAGCCGGCCGGCGTACTCGTCCTTCAGCTCGTAAGACGTGCCGCACTGACACGTGACGCGAATGGACATGAGGACCCTCCGCACGAGTGATCGGGGACGCCGGGGTAACGATATGTAACGCGGCGGGGCGGGGCCAGCGCTTGACACCGCGAGCCCGGCGAGGAGATTCGCTTCCCCTCCTCCCGGAGTCGCCGATGCGTCACCACTGGCTGGGCCTGGGCTTCTTCGTCGCCGCGGTATCGCTCGAGGCCCAGGGCCCGCAGCGCGTTCGGTTCGTGATGAAGGGTGGCACCGTGTATCTTTCCAACTAGTGCGGCGCGCGCTCCTCGGTCTCTTCCTTTCTCTAGGCGCCGTCGGAACCGGCTCCGGGCAGCTCGCCCCGCCCGGGACCGGCGGCGTCGCGGCGCTGGCGGGGGCCCTCGAGCAGCTGGGTGCGAACAAGCGCGTGCTCGTGATCGGGGCCCATCCCGACGACGAAGACACGCAGCTCCTAGCGCTGCTCTCGCGCGGGATGGGAGCGCAGGCCGCCTACCTGTCGCTCACGCGCGGGGAGGGTGGGCAGAACCTGATCGGGCCGGAGCTCGGCCCCGGCCTTGGTCTCATTCGGACCGAAGAGCTGCTCGCCGCCCGCCAGCTCGACGGCGCGCGCCAGTACTTCACGCGCGCGTACGATTTCGGGTTCTCCAAGTCCGCCGAGGAGACCTTCCGGTTCTGGCCCCGGGACTCCCTGCTGCGCGACGTGCTGGAGGTCGTCCGGCGGTTCCGGCCCCAGATCCTCGTTTCGATCTTCTCGGGTACCCCGCGCGACGGTCACGGGCAGCACCAGGTCGCCGGCCTGCTCGCCGCCGAGGCGTTCCGGCTCCTGCGCGACTCCACCTGGGGCCCAGTCAAGCTGTATCGCCGGTCCTTCGACACCGCCGGCGCGACGTTGTCGATCCCCGTCGGCGGGTTGGATCCGGTGCTCGGCCAATCCTACCATCAGCTCGCCATGGCGGGCCGCAGCCGCCACCGCTCGCAGGACATGGGCGCGCTGCAACGGCCCGGTCCGGCCGCGATCCACCTCGCGCTGCTCGAGACGCGCCCGGGCGGGGAAGCGAGGGGAGAGGGGGGGGGGGGGGGCGGGTTCTGGTCCGGCGTGG
Source organism: Gemmatimonadales bacterium (assembly GCA_050732995.1). GTDB lineage: Bacteria > Gemmatimonadota > Gemmatimonadetes > Gemmatimonadales > GWC2-71-9 > JBOHSA01. The sequence goes on from JBOHSA010000074.1 coordinate 16,905, forward strand.
ACACGGTGCTCGCGGGCCGGGCGCGCTACGCGGCTGTGATCGACACGGCGCGCGTCCGGCTCAACCCGTGGGCCCCGGCGGCCATCGTGCCCTACCTCGCGCGCGCGGCGGCGGAGCTGGGGGGGGCTGGCGGGGGAGGAGGGGGGGGCCCCGCGGATGGTGAGCAGCGGGCCATTCTCGAGAGCGCGCTCGCCGCCGCTGCGGGCGTCGCAATCGACGGCATGTCGGACGACGCCATCATCACCGGCGGCCAGCGGCTTCAGGTGGAGGTCGGCGTGTGGAACGCCGGCCCGACCGAGATCCGGCTCGACGGGGTGGAGATCACCGTGCCCGCCGGCTGGAGCGTAGAGCGGCTGGACCCGCTCGCGTCCCCGGTGGCCCCCGGGACGGTCGCGACCCGGCGCTTCGTCGTCGCGGTCGCCCCCGACGCCCCGCGCACGGTGCCGTACTTCTTGCGGCGGCCGCTCGCGGGGAGAGGCGGGCTGTACGACTGGACGGGCGTGCCGCCGGAGTGGCGCGGTCTGCCGTTCGAGCCCCCGCCGCTCGAGGCGCGAGCCAAGGTCACGATCGCCGGCCAGCCCGTCACGCTCACCCGCGAGGTCGTGTACCGCTACCGCCATCAGGCCATCGGCGAGATCCGGCGGCCGCTGTTCGTCACGCGCCAGTTCGACCTCGCCGTCGCCCCCGAGCTGCTCGTATGGCCGACCGAGGCACCGGCCCCCGACGCCCGGCGCTTCGTGGTCACGGTCACCAACCGCGTGCGCGGGCCCGCGACCGGCCGGGTCGGGTTCACCCCGCCGGCCGGCTGGAGCCCGGTGTCGGCGGAGAGCCTCGCGTTCCGGCGGGAGGACGAAACGCGGAGCTTCACGGTCACCCTGGCGCCCCCTTCCCGCACTCGGTTACGGCCCGGTACGTACGAGCTGCGGGCGGCGGCCGTGGGATCGGACGGCCGGAAGAGCGAGGGGGCGCTCGTCGTGATCGACTACCCGCACATCCGGCCCCGGCCCATGGCCCGAGCGTCGGCCGCGGAGATCCGGGCCGCGCGCATCGCGCTGCCTCCGCTCAGCCGCGTAGGCTACCTGCGCGGTGCCTCGGACCGGGTGCCCGAGGAGCTGCGCGCGGTCGGCGTACCGGTCGCGATCCTCGAGCCCGACACGCTCGCCCGCGGCGATCTCTCGCGCTATGACGCCATCGTCGTCGGGAGCCGCGCGTACGAGACCGATTCCGCGCTCATGGCCCACAACACTCGGCTGCTCGACTACGCGCGGGCCGGTGGCCTCCTCATCGTGCAGTACCAGCAGTACGCGTTCGTGGAGGGGGGGTTCGCGCCGTACCGGCTCACGATCGCTCGGCCACACGACCGCGTGACGGACGAGGCCGCGCCGGTCGCCCTGCTCGATTCGACCCATGCCGTCTTTCACGCGCCCAACGAGATCGGCGTCGAGGACTGGCAGGGGTGGGTGCAGGAGCGGGGGCTCTACTTCGCGCGCGAGTGGGACCCGGCCTACACGCCGCTCGTCGAGACCCACGACCCCGGCGGGCCCCCGCTCGCGGGCGGCCTGCTCGTGGCCCCGCTCGGCCGCGGCACCTACGTGTACACGGGGCTGAGCTTCTTCCGGCAGCTGCCGGCGGGAGTGCCGGGGGCGTACCGGCTGTTCGCGAACCTCTTGGGGTTGCGGCGGACGAATGTGCCCTAGGCCCAAGGCGGAACGCGGAACGCGGAACGCGGAACCGATGGACGGACATCTGTTCCGCGTTCCCACTTCCGCGTTTCGCGTTGGCTGCGCGGTGTGGCTTGCCCTCGGCTCCGTAGCCTGTCGCGGTGACGGACGCACGCCGCTCGTGATCTACAGCCCCCACGGCCGACACCTCCTCACGCTGTTCGAGCAGCGCTTCGAGGCGGCGCGTCCGGACGTGGACGTGCGCTGGCTCGACATGGGGACCCAGGAGATCTACGACCGCCTGCGCTCCGAGCGCGCGAACCCGCAGGCGGACCTCTGGTTCGGCGGCTCGTCGCAGGTATTCGCGCTCGGCGTCCGCGACTCGCTGCTCGAGCCGTACCGGCCGTCTTGGGCGGAGGCCGTCGCCCCGCGGGACCGGGGCCCGGGCGACCTGTACGTCGCGGTCTACGAGACGCCCGTCGTGCTGGTCTACGCGCGGGCCGCGGTCCCGGCGGCCGAGGCCCCCCAGGACTGGGACGACCTGCTCGCGCCGCGCTGGACGGGCAAGGTCTTGATCCGCGACCCGCTGGCGAGCGGGACGATGCGCGCCGCCTGGGGCATGATCATCGCCCGCGGGCTCCGGGAGACCGGGGACACCGCCGCGGGGTTCGCGTGGCTCCGCCGGTTGGACGGGCAAACGAAGGAGTACATCCAGAACGCGGCGCTGCTCGACGACAAGATCGTGCGCCAGGAGGGGCTCGTCACGATCTGGGACCTCCCGGACATCCTGATCAGCATCCAGATGGGCCTGCCGCTCGGCTGGACGTTCCCCAAGAGCGGCACGCCGGTAATCTCGGACCCGATCGGTGTGGTGCGTGGGGCGCGTCACCGCGACGCGGCCCGCGCTTTCCTCGAGTTCATCGGCACCAAGGAGGCGCAGCTGCTCGCCGCGCGCGAAGTGTTCCGCCTGCCGGCGCGCCAGGACCTCCCCGAAGACTCGCTGCCCGACTGGGTGCGCGAGGTGCGCCGGCGCATGGTCGTCGCGGACATGGACTGGACGCTCGTGAGCGCGCGCGGGGCGGACTGGATGCGGTACTGGGACCAGCACGTTCGGGGGAAGGGGAAAGGGGCGGGGGGGACCGGTCGGTGACCGGGTATGTCACGCTCCACGACCTGACCAAGCGATTCGAAGCCACCGTCGCCGTGGACCGGGTCTCGCTCGAGATCCCGCAGGGCGAGATCCTGGCGCTGCTCGGCCCCTCCGGCAGCGGCAAGACCACGCTGCTTCGCCTGCTGGCCGGATTCGAGGCCCCGGACGCGGGACGGATCGTCGTGGATCGGGAGGACGTGACGACCGTCCCGCCCGCGCGGCGCCGGTTCGGGATGGTCTTCCAACACTACGCCCTGTTTCCTCACCTCGACGTGGGGCGCAACGTGGCGTTCGGACTCGCGGGAACGCGGGGCCCGGGCGGCGTGGATCGCAAGGTGGCGGAGGTCCTCGAACTCGTCGATCTCGCGGGGTTCGAGCGGCGCCGGGTGCACGAGCTGTCGGGGGGCCAGCAGCAGCGGGTGGCGCTCGCGCGCGCGCTCGCGCCCGAGCCGCGCGTGCTCATGCTGGACGAGCCGCTCTCGAACCTCGATCCCACCCTGCGCGAGCGCACGCGGCGCGAGCTGCGCGGGCTCATCCAGCGCGTCGGGATCACGACGGTGTTCGTGACTCACGAGCAGGAGGAGGCGTTCGATCTGGGCGACCGCATCGCGGTGCTGAACGCGGGTCGGCTCGAGCAAGTGGGCGCGCCCGAGGAGCTGTACGAGCGGCCCGCGAGCCTGTTCGTCGCCCAGTTCGTGGGGCGGGCCAACGTGTTTCGCGGCCCGGCGGCGCGCGCCCTCGGCGCGGCGGACGGGCAGGTGATCGTCGTGCGCCCCGAGGCCCTGCGGTTCAGCGCGACCGGCCCGCTGGCCGGCGTCGTGCGGGAGCGGCGCTATACGGGCGCGGCCGCATTCTTCCTCATCGAAGGCGCAACCGGCGAACGGTTCGAGGTGCTCGCCGAGCCCGAGGCCGCGCGCCTCGGTGATCGCGTCCGCGTCACGGCGGCCAAGACCGTCTGCCTGGCCGACCCGGCGTGAGCCGGCGCGGGGGGGGGGGGGG
>JBOHSA010000075.1:0-4890 GCA_050732995.1 Gemmatimonadales bacterium
CCCCCCCCCCCCCCGCCGCACCTCGGCGTGCGCACCGACCCCCACATGGTGATGACCCGCGGCCTGCCGGCCGATTCGGGGATCGATCCGATCGCGTTCCTCACGGACTTCGATTACGGCACGGTGAGCCGTCGCGCCGACGGGCGCACCGTGCGGGAGTACCACGTCACCGTCGTGGAGCGGAATCTCGAGGTGGTGCCCGGCGTGACCTACGCGGCCTGGACGTACAACGGCCGGGTGCCCGGCCCCACCCTGCGCGCCACGGAAGGGGACCTGATGCGGGTCATCCTGCACAATACCGGCACGCACGAGCACACCATGCATTTCCACGGCATCCATGCGGCGAACATGGATGGGGTGTTCGAGCAGGTGCCGCCGGGCGGGAACTACGTGTACGAGTTCGAGGCGCGCCCCTACGGCCTGCAGCTGTACCACTGCCACTCGCTCCCCATCAAGCGGCATATCGCCAAGGGGCTGTACGGGGCGTTCATCATCGATCCGAAGACGCCCCGGCCCGACGCGCGCGAGCTGGTGATGGTGATGAACGGCTTCGACGTGAACTTCGACGGCGAGAACGAGACCTACGCGGTCAACACCGTGCCGTTCGCCTATCAGGTCCGGCCGATCCCGATCAAGCGGGGCGAGCTGGTGCGGATCTATCTGGTCAACGCGCTGGAGTTCGACTTGGTGAACTCCTTCCACCTGCACGGCAACTTCTTCCACGTTTACAAGACGGGGACGTCGCTCCGGCCGCACGAGTTCACCGATACGGTGATGCTGTGCCAGGGGGAGCGCCACATCCTCGAGTTCACCTACCACGACGCCGGGCGCTTCATGTTCCACGCGCACCAGTCGGAATTCACCGAGCTCGGCTGGATGGGGATCTTCGAGGTGAGCGATGGGGGGGGGGAGGTCGCGTGAGGCGCACCTGGCTCTGGTTCGCCGTGCCGCTCGTGCTGCTCGGGGCGCTGTCGCTCCTGGTGACCAAGGGCGGCACGCTCGGCTCGCTGCGCCGCGGCTTGCCGCCCGTCGAGCAGCTCACGGTGGACCGCACGCGCCTCGTGCCCGGCAAGATCCTGCTCGACGTGGTGAACGGCGGCCCCGACCCGGTGACCGTCGCCCAGGTGATCGTGGACGAGGCCTTCTGGATGCATACGGTCACGCCCGACCGCACGGTCCCCCGGCTCGGGCGCGCCACGATCGAAATCCCCTATCCCTGGGTGGAGGGGGAGCCGCACCACATCGCGCTCGTCAGCGCGAACGGCGTGACCTTCGCGCACGAGATCGCCGTCGCCGCCGAGACCCCCGTGGCGGACGCGCGCTACTTCCTCGCCTTCACCCTCGTGGGCCTGTACGTCGGGGTGCTGCCGGTGGTGATCGGGCTCCTGTGGCTGCCCTGGCTCCGGCGGCTCGAGCGGCGCTGGGTCCATTTCGCGCTGGCGCTGACCGGCGGGTTGCTCGTCTTCCTCGCCGTCGAGGCGCTCCATGAGGCGCTTGAGACGGCGGAGCGGGTGGCGGGGGCGTTCCAGGGGGCCGGGCTCGTCGCGCTGTCGGTGCTCGGCGCCTGGCTCCTCCTGCAAGCGTTCTCGGGAAGCGGGAGGCGGGAAACAGGAAATGGAGCCGCCGAGCGGATGCGGCTCGCGTTCCTCATCGCGTGGGGAATCGGGCTGCACAACCTGGGGGAGGGGCTGGCGATCGGAGCGGCGTACGCGCAAGGCGCGGTGAGCCTGGGCGCGTTCCTCATCGTCGGGTTCATGATCCACAACACGACCGAAGGCCTGGGCATCGTCGCCCCCGTGGCCCAAGACGCCCCGCCGCTCCGCAGCCTGGCGCTGGCAGGCCTCGTGGCCGGCGCACCCACGATCCTCGGCGCCTGGCTCGGCGGGCTCGCCTACTCGCCCGTGCTCGGCACGATCAGTCTGGGAATCGGAGCGGGAGCGATTCTGCAGGTGGTGGGCGTCCTGTACAGAGTGGTGAAACGGGAAACGGGCGACCAGGTGTGGAATCCGCTCAATGCGCTGGGAGTGGCAGCGGGATTGGCAGTCATGTACGGCACAGGACTACTAGTCGCCAGCTAGTCGGGTAGTCGGGCAGGTAGGCGCGTAGGCGCACAGGCGCGTCTACCTATGTGCTTCGCGACCGTTCTAGTGCTCTGAGGATCGCGCTCAGCCGCCTGTCCCTCGCTTCTCTGAGCATCCCTACCTTGTCACTGTACGCTTTCTGGATCGCCTGGATGAGCGCCCACTGTTGCTCCGGCTCCAGCTTGCGCCACGTCGCCAGGTCGCCTTCCCACAGCCGCTCGAAGCTCTGGAGCAGGCGCTGGAAGAACGCCGGGACGCCGCCCTCGCCCGCGGCGAGGTGGTAGGTGAGGTGCGGGCCGGCAGCCGCCCAGCCCAGGGCGGGGCCGAGCGAGACGGCGCGATCGAGGTCCGCCACGTCGATCACGCCGTTCAGCGCCAGATCGATGCACTCGCGCCACACGGCGGCGGCGACCCGGCCGACGATGTAGCCGGGGATCGCTTTGCGCAGGACGATCGGCATGCGGCCCAGGGCGCGCAGCTGGGTCTGGGCGCGGTCGATGGCGGCGGGAGTGGTGCGGGCCCCGGGCACGAGCTCGACGAGCGGGATCAGCTCCGGCGGATTGAGCGGGTGCGCGACCAGGGCGCGGTCCTGCCGGCGGCACAGCGCGAAGATGTCGGTCGGGACGAGCCCGCTGGAGGAGCTCGTGAGGATCGCATCCGGCTCCGCCACCTCGTCGATGGCGCCGAGCAGGCGCTGCTTGGCGGTGAGATCCTCGGTGATCGCCTCCACCACCCAGTCCGCGTCCTTCACCGCCTGCAGCAGGCTGCGTCCATGCTGAAATTCTTGCAGCCCCCGCTCCACGATGCCCTGGGTGGCGCGCCCGAGCTGGACCAGCGCGCGGGCTCGGCGCGGGATCTCCGTCATGGCTCGCTCGACGGCGCGCGCGTTGGTATCGTAGATCGTGACCGGCCAGCCGGCCGAGGCGACCAGCGCGGCCCAGCCGCAACCGATGTCGCCCGCGCCGATCACGGCTACCGCCCGGGGCAGGGGGGCAGGGGAGCTCATCCGATGGCGTCGCCCGTCAGGTGACTGCCGCCTCCGCGGCGGGCGCTGGGGGGAGGGGGGGGGGGGGGGGGGAGGTGGCGCGGGGGGCGCGGGAGGCGTGGAGGCCCACCGCAGGACGCGCTGGGACAGGAGCGCGCGCACCGGCTCCACCTTCACGGTCGTCGCAACGCTCACCCGGAAGCCCTCGGGGTCGAGCCGGGTATGCCCCCGGTGGTCGCCCGCCTCGAGGTCCACGACCATCCGCTGCGGCTCGAACGTGAGCACGTCGGGCCGGATGAGAGCGGCGATGCACAGCACGTCGTTGACGACGCAGCCCTCGAGCCCCTCGTACTGCTTGTGGAACTCGACGTAAAACCGCAGCGCGTCCGCCAGCCAGGCGGCGTTGGGGGGGCCGGCGCGGGTCAACCGCCCCGCCTCGTGCGCTCCCAGCACGATCTGCCGGGTCACGTCCAGCCCCACGAGTTCCGTCGGCAGCTCGGCCCGCAGCACGATGTCCACCGCCTCGGGGTCGCACCAGGCGTTGAACTCGGAGTAGGGCGTCGTGTTGCCCTTGGCCGCGACGGTGCCGGCCATGGCGACGTGGCGCGCCACCTTGGCGCGCACCAGCCCCGGCTCGCGGCGCAGCGCGAGCGCCAGGCTCGTCAGGGGGCCGAGCGTCACGAGCGTCACCGGTTGCGCCTGCGCGGCGAGCAGCCGGTCGAGCGGCTTCACGAAATCGAGCGTCACGCCGGCCGGCGGCACCTCGGCGTACCCCAGTCCCGACTCGCCGTGCGTCTCGCGCGCCACGGCCAGGCCGCGCTTGAGCGGGCGCCGGGCCCCGACCGCCAGGGTCACGCGTCGTCCCGCCCGCCGCAGGAGCTCGACGCAGTTCCGAAACGCATGCTCCACCAGTGTGTTGCCGTAGGAGACCGAGATCCCGCGGACGTCCAGCTCGGGCGACTCCAGCGCCAGCCAGAGCGCCAATAGGTCGTCGATGCCGGGGTCGGTGTCGATGACGACGGGAAGCGGGAGGCGGGAAGCGGGAAGGGTGGGGGTGGGCGCGGACACGGATAAAGCCTAGGGCTCGCCGACCTCGTTCGCAATGGTTTCGCGCAGATGGCGGAACTCCGCCGCCCCGCCGAACCCGAAGATGCGCTCGACGATCCGGCCGCGCCGGTCGAGCAGCACCGAATAGGGCAGCCCGCGGTAGTGATAGACCCGCTTCATCCGTCCGCCGCCCACGAGCACGGGGAACGGCGGCGCGTACTCGCGCACGAACGCGAGCATCCGGCCCCGATCCACGTCGTCCGAGATCGCCGCGATCTCGAAGTCCCGGCGGTCGAGCTCCCGGTACAGCGCGGCCATGTGCGGAAACTCCTCGCGGCAGGGATCGCACCACGAAGCCCAGAAATTCACCAGCGTCACCTTCCCGGCGAAGCGACCGAGCGTCACCGTGTCGCCGGCGAGATCGGGGAGGGCGAACGCCGGCTCGAGCGGGGGCCGGTCCGCCGGCCGGGGGGCGCCGTCGGCCAGCAGGCGGTCGGCGTTGAACGTCCGGATCGCGCCGCGGTCATCGAGCGCGACGGCGGTCTCGGTCGAACCGAGCAGCCGGGTCGCGAGAATCGCGCCGGTGGCGGGGTCGAGCACGTCCACCCGCAGGCGCGTCGCCCCGGAGTCCCGAGACCCCAGGGCGTAGAGCTTGCCATCGGTCGGGGGCCCGAGCACCAGCGCCACGTTCGCGATCGCCTGGCGCACGCCGACCCGTCCGCCGCCCGCGGGCGCGTAGGCGGGGTCGGCGTCGGCGGGGGGGGGGGGGGGGGGGGG
>JBOHSA010000076.1:0-16147 GCA_050732995.1 Gemmatimonadales bacterium
CCCCCCCCCCCCCCCGGCCGCGCCCACCCGTTCTGCCTGCTGACCTTCGACGACGGCAAGCGCAGCAACGCCACCGCCGTGGCGCCCGAGCTGGAGCGCCTCGGCGTGCCCGCCGTGTTCTATGTCGTGACGCGATTCTTGACCGAGGGGATGCCGCTCTGGTTCGACGGGCAGGCGGCACTCGTGCGGGCCTTGGGGTACACCCCGCAGGGACTCGAGGTGGACACCCTGAAGCGCCTGCCGGCGGCGCAGCGGAATGCGCGCCTGGATCGGGCCGGCGCCGAGCACCACGCGACACCGGACCTGACGTCCGACGACGTGCGCCCCATGTCCTGGGACGAGGCCCGTCAGCTGCGGCGCCGCGGGTTCACGATCGGCGCGCACAGCCTGCGGCACGACATCCTCACGCTGGAGCCCGACGCCGAGGCCCTAGCCGATATCGAACAGAGCATCGCCGACGTGGCGGCCGAGCTCGGAAGCCCGTGTTCGACCTTCGCGTTCCCCAACGGCAACTACACGCCGCGCCTCGTGCACCACGCCCTGCACTGCGGCGTGCAGACCATCATGACCACCGAGCCGCGGTGGGCCGATCGGCGGTTCCCGCCGTGGCGCCTCCCCCGGGTGCAGCTGTTCGGCGGGCAGAGCCGCTCCGAAATCGAGCTGAAGCTGGCCGCGGCCGCGACCGGCCGCTTGCTGGCGAACCCGAATGGCACCGGCCGGCGCTACGCGCGCGATCTCCCCTATGACCCGTCATGATCCCACGACCAACTCCGTATACAGGTTGTCGATCTGGTCGGCGGCGAGCACGTCGGACCGGAAGTACCTGGGAGCCCGGAGGCGGTGGGCCTTGCTGAACGCCACGGGGCGATGCCCGATCAGTCGCTCGTCCACCGCGAGCAGCCACAGCCCGAAGGTCTTGAAGAAATACAGGCGGATCCGGCTCAGATGGCGGAGAAAGAGGCGCAGGTTGCTGATGTAATGGATGTGGCACAGGTGGATGTCGCGACCGAGCACGCGCTTCCGCCGCGTCTTGAACACGAGATAACAGTACTCGTCGGCTCCCTCACCCCGCGCCTGCACGACCAGGTGACCGCAGTCCCACCCCGAGTGGTCCCGGAAGATCTTCAGATCGGTCCCCCGCAGGGTCTCGGCGATGGCGCCGTGATCCGAGACGAAGACGGGGCGGTCCCTGCCGGCCAGCCCGGGCAGGACCGGCACGGGGAACAGCAGCCGTACGGAGCTCTCGAGGTGCTTGAAGCCCAGCTTGATCATGAGGGCCGAGACTTTCATACTCGAGGTCAGGTTGGTAAGCGTGCAGTCGCGCAGTTTCATGACCGCCATGAAGAGGCTGAGGCTCTCGGCCCGGAACTCCTCTTTGACCACCCAGTTCGTGGTGTTGCACAGGCGCACTTCTTTTCCGTCGATGATCCGTCGGCTGACCAGGGTGCCGATGAAGCCGACGATGTTCTGCTTCTCCACCAGGACGTAGCCCATCGGTTCATCCGCGGACCGCCAGCGATAGTCGACCAGGAGCCTCCATCGCTCCTGCGACACGCGGGGGTTCAGCTCCTGCAGCAGCGGGTAAATGGCATCGAACATCGCCGGGGTCGCGAGTTCCACACGGGCCATGTCGCGGGTCCTAGTTCACCTGGCGGCGGCCAAGGGTGGCGCTTTTCCCCAGGACGAGGACGGCGTTCTTGGTGGCATTGACGGCGTTCGGCTTGTCGGCGAATCGGGCATCGAGCTTGAACCCGGAGGCCAGGAGGCGCAGCGCCACGGAATCGATTTCCCGCTTCTCGCAGTCAACGGCCAACTCCGCGTCCTGAAGGATCCGCTCGAGCTCATCGATCCGCAGCCGATTGTGATAGCCGTAGCGATTGCCCGCGTAGCGCCGCCACTCGCGCTCGGAGTACCGCAGGAAATTGACGGTCGAGATCCGGGGATCGGCCTCCGAGAAGTGGTCGGAGAAGTCGATGCGGTGCACGAGGAGGCCGTCGTCCCGAATCACCCGCCGGCCCTCGACCAGAATGGCGCGCAGCGTGTCGGGCGGGATGTGCTCCAGCACGTTGTTCGACACGTGGTAATCGACGGTGCGGTCTTCCACCGGCAGGCGCCGCGTCTCCAGCGGCGCGAGGTATTGGATGTGCGCGTGCTCCATGAGCTGCTGGACGCTCGGGTCACCGCGCACGAGGAAATCGAGGCGCCGCTGGAAGCCGTCCTGGTGCGCGTGGTCGCCGAACAGCGCCTCTACGCAGGCCCGGTTCTTTCGGATGAAGGCGAGGTCCTCGCGTACGAGCGCCGGCTTGAGGTAGGGATGCAGATCGACGGTCAGGATCTTCGCCGCCCCGCACAGCCAGAACGCGAGCGGAACGTTGAGCCGCCGACCGGTCCCGACCTCGAGGACCGCCTGGTGCTCGACGCTCCGGCCCCGCTCCTCGATGGCCCCGAGCATCCGCACGCCGTCCTCGAACCCGGCGATCGGATTCACGTGCCGCAGGCTGCCACACGCCCGCTGCAGCCGGTAGTAGAGGTCGAAGCTGACCGCCGGCGGCAGAAGCGAGACGGCGCCCTGCACGAGCGCCTTGAGTCTCCAGTTCATGCGGGCAGCGTCGTGCGCTGCGGCCACCGGTTCGCCCGGTCGCTCCAGCGGTTCCAGAAGCGCACCAGCCCCACCAGGAAGCCGAGGCCGTAGGCCAGGTGTAGCGTGGCGAAGGCCGCCGGCAGGAGCAGCAGCTCCCGCCAGGACCCCTTCCCGCCCACCACGAGCGAGGCCGCCAGATTGGCGGCCGCATAGGACCCCGCCGCGATCCCCAGCAGCCACGCTCCCGCGACCGACAGCGGCGCCGCAAGCAGGCCGACCATGAGGGTGGCGACGAACGCCGGCGGCACGAACTGGCGCGGCTGCATCTGGCCCGGGTGCTTCTGCATCACGCGCACCTTCCAGTAAGCGTACTGAAAGTACTGGCGCCAGAGCGACCGCGGGGTGCTGCGATTGTAGTAGCGCGAGCGGATCCGCGGGCTCAGGAGGATCTTGCCGCCGCGGGCCGCCAGGCGGTAGTTGAACTCGTCGTCCTGATCCCGCACTTGCTCCTCGTCGAACGGCCCGATCCGGTCGAACACCGTCCGCGGCCACGCCCCCATGTAGACCGTATCGACCCATTCCTCACGGTCCGAGTAATGGAAGCGCGCGCCGCCCACGCCGAAGCGCGAGCTCGTCGCCCGCGCGGCCGCCCGGCCGAACCACCCTTCGCCGACGGCCTCCATCCGGCCGCCCACGTTGTCGGCGCCCGAGCGCCCCAGCGCCGCCACGCACTCCGCGACGTAGTCGGACGCGATCACCGTGTGCCCGTCGACCCGCACGATGACGTCGCCCCGCGCCCGGACCAGGGCCTGATTGAAGCCCGATGGGACGATCCGGCCGGGGTTGTCCACCACCGTGACCGGAATGTCCGGATGGGCCGCGCTCACCCGGGCGATGACCTCCCGGGTGTCGTCGGTCGACATGCCGTCGGCGATCACGACCTCCAGGCGCTCAGGCGGGTAGTCCTGGTCCAGCACCGCGCCCAGGCTCCGGGCGATGAAGTCCGCCTCATTCCGGATGGGCATGATGACGGTGACGGAGGGGCGCTCGGTCACGCCACGCTCCGGGTCATCGACCGCAGCTGGTCGGCCAGCCGGGCCCCGTTGCGCCAGAGGTCGAGTTGCTGCTCAGCGCGCCGGCGCGCGCGCTCGGCGTAGGTCAGGCGCCGGGCGGGGTCCGTCAACAGCGCTTCCAGCGCGTCCACCAGGGCCGGCACGTCCCCCGGTGGCACCAGCATGCCGCACGCGCCCTCGTCCAGCAGCTCCGGGATCCCACCGACGCGGGAGCCCACGACCGGCGTCCCCAGCGCCATCGCTTCCTCGACCACCGTCGGCAGCCCCTCGATCAGGGACGGCTGCGCGAGGACCGCGGCCCGGAGCATGGCGCGTTGCACGTCCGCGAACACCAGCCACCCCCGGAACGTCACCTTGTGCGTGATTCGGAGGCGCGCCGCCAGCGCCGTCAGGGCAGCCCGTTCCGGGCCTTCCCCCACGAGCTCCAGCTCGAGATCGACACCCCGGCGGAGCAGCTCCGCGACGGCCTGCAGCAGGTGATCGTAGCCCTTTTCCTTGCTCAAGCGGCCCACGGCCACGACGCGACGCGGGCTCCGCTGGTCGGGCCGATAGGGGAACTCGCCCAGGTCGAGACCCCGATAGTTCACCTGGATCTTGTGGGCGATCTGCTCGTAGATCGGTCCGTAGTGCGCCTGCAGGAACTGCCGGTTGAACTCGCAGATCGTGATGATGCTGTGGGCGTAGAGCAGCTTCTGGGTCAGGTACACCGGGTTTTCGTACAGGTCGATCTGGGCATGGAGCACCAGCGTGAACGGGATGGGGCGGCCCGCGAGGCGATGGAACAGGTACGCGCACGTGCCCGGGAAGTTGCCCCAATAGGCCAGCACGTGGTCGTACTGGTGGCCGAAGTCCCGCGCCCAGGCCCACGCCAGGAGGGCGGCGTACAGGCTCTTCGCGAGGACGACCGGTCCGAACCGGGCGGCGGCATAGCCGATCGCCGCGACATCGCGCAGGAAGCGGGACGACCGGAGCAGGCGCCACGGGTTGAGGGACGAGAGGCTCCGCCCCAGGCTGAGGTGGTGCACGCGGTCGCGAGCGAGCACCCGCTCGTTCAGGATCTCCGGCACGTAGGTCCAGAGCCGCGGATCCTGCGGGTAGATCGCGAAGACGTCGATCTCGATGCCGGCCTCGATCAACGCCCGCATGTCCCGGGCGAAGAACGTGTTGACGTGACCGGGGAACTGGTTTGTGAAGACAGCTAGACGCATCGCACGGCGGACCCAGCGATCACTGCTCGACCGCTCGGCCCGACTTCGCCGTCCCCTGTAGAATGCGCCGGCCGGTACCACGGGAGCCTTCTTCTTCCAGTTCGTACCCGGCGAGGTAGTAGGAGTAGTAGCGATAATCGGCGCCGGGGCGCACGGCGTTGACCACGGTGCCGAGCACGCGGATCGGCAAGCGGTCCAGGACGTCGAGCTTCGCTTCGGCGAGCTGCCGGTCGGTCACGCCGGTCCGCAGGACCAGCAGGAGATTGCCGGTCAGCGTGCCCAGCGCGTACGCGTCGACGCCCGCCGCGAGCGGCGAGCTGTCCACCAGAATGACGTCGTACTGTGTCCGCAGGGTCGTGATGAACCGCGCCATGACCGCCGAGCCCAGCAGCTCGGGCCCGCCGTGGCGCCGCGCCCCGCATCCGATGAAGCTGAGGCCCGGGTAGGCGGTCGTCTGCACGATCGTCTCCTCGCTGGCCTCGCCGGCGAGGAAATCGGTCAGGCCGGGCTTGCGGGCGGCGTTCAGCACACGGTGCAGCGCCCCGCGCCGGATGTCACCGTCCACCAGCAAGGTGTGGTACTTGGCGTCCGCGAACGCCAGCGCGAGGTTCGATGTGATGAACGACTTGCCGTCGCCGATGCCCGGACTGGTGACGGTGAGGAGCAGCGGGCCGGCCGAGCCGTACGCATGCAAGACGTTGAGCCGCACGCCCCGCAGCGCTTCGATCACCTGCACGACGCCGTCGTCGTCGCGGCGGTTGATGTGGGGCACGACGCCGAGCATCGTCAAGCCGAGGTCCCGCGCCACCTGCGTCGGATACCGCAGCTTGGGATCGACCAGGTCCATGACCACGGCCCCTATCACCGCCAGGCCGAAGCTGCCCACCAGCGCGAGCAGGATCGCGATCGGCGCCCGGTTGTACAGGGGCTGCTCGGGCGCCGTCGCCGCGTCCAGCAGGCGCACGTCCGGTGAGACGCTCACCTCCGCCAGCCGCGCCTCCTCGTAGCGCTCGCGCAGATTCATGAACAGCTGCTCGGCGACCGTCACGTCCCGGTTCATCCGCGCTTCTTCGACCGACAGCGGCGAGATCCGTTGCAGGCCCCGCGACGCGGTATCGCCTTGCAGGGCGACGCGCCCTTCGCGCGCCGCGAGGTCGCGCATGAGCGCGCGGGCCAGCGCGGGAATCGTCGTCCGTTCGAGACCCTCCACCTGCCCGGCGAGCTGCTGGACGGCGAGATAGGCGTCGGTGTAGCGGTGCCGGAGCGCGCGCAGCTCCGCCTCCCGGGTCGTCAGGTCCTGGAGCGCGCGGGTCAGCTCCGTCGACCGGGCCACGGCGCCGATCACTTCGAGCGCGTGGATCGAGGTGCCCGAGTCAGTCGCCGCCAGCACGCGCGCGATCAGCTCCCGGTCATTGCGCAGCTGCGCCTGCTCCACCCGCGTCGCCAAGAAGCCGCTGGCCCCCACCCCGGGATTCCGCTCCTGCGCGAGCAGGGTGGCCGTGCGCGCCCGGAAGCCCTTGAGGGCGGCCTCCGCGCGGCTCAGGCTGGACTCCGCCTGGTGCAGCTGCTCACCCAGAATCCCGACCAGCGCCGTGAGCTTCTGGCGCTTCAGATCCGCGGCCACGTCCACGAAGCGGTTGGCCATGGCGTTGACCGTCGCCGTGATGACGCCGGGGTCGGTCCCGCGCAGCTCGACGCGGATGAAGTTCCGGTCGCGCCCCGGGCGCACGTCCAGGTTCCTGAGCAGCTCCTGCGTCGCCTCGTACAACGACACGACCCGGAATTTCACGACGCGACCGGCCGTCAAGACGGTCGGGGCCGGCTGCCAGGCGAACCCCACGCGACCGCCCACCGAGTCGCCCACCGTCCCGCGCTCGGCGACGCCCGCTTCCGCGCTGGCCAGCGTGAACTGCCGGCCCGCCGAATCCACCTCAAGTCGATAGGTCCCCGGCCGGAACCAGCTCTTGAGTCCGAACCCGGCCAGCGCGGAGGCGTCCGGCGGGGAGTCCGGGAGGAGAAAGAGCCGCTGCGTGCGCACCGCGTCCGCCACGACGACATCCGAGCGCAGGAGGTCGATCCACCCGGTCGAGCCGAGCAGTTGGCTGGACCACGTGGGCCCCGGGTTCCCGCCCCCCTCCTTGGGCACCTCGATCCACAGGTTGGCCCGCGCGGAGTAAATCGGCTCGAGCCACCGGCCCGCCACCACCCCGAGGATCAGCCCCAGCGCCACCACGATCATCACCAGGCGCTTGTGCCGCGTCACGGAGTTCAGGTAGGTCCGCCAATCGAGCTCCGGCCTGGTCTCGCGCCCCGCTGCCCGCCCGCCCATGCCGGCAACCGCTGGGTAGAAGGGCGCGGGGGAGGGAGTCGCGATTCGCACTGGGCGACGCTCAGGCGGGACAGGCAGGTGGCTCCTCATGCTCGGTCAGGGAGCAATCCCGGTGCCGTGGGGGCGCCGTTGAACGCGATAGCCGTGGTGTTGCGCCATCGCCACACCAGGTTCGCCCTCACGCGCCCGAGCCGGGCGTCGGAGCTGACCGCGTCCGGGCTACCAGCTCGGCGATCCGGCCGATCGACCGAAAGTCCTCGATCTCCAGGTCTTCCAGCGGTAGGCTCACGCCGAACCGCTGTTCCAGCACGAGCAACAGCTCGACCAGCGACACGGAGTCCACGAGGCCGGTTTCCAGGAGATCGACGGACGGGGTATCGACCTTGATCGACAGCTTTTCCGAGAAGATTCCGCGGATGTCGCCGATGAGCTCCTCGGTGCCCGCGGGCGCGCGGCCCTGCTCCCAGGACGAACTGGTCACCGTCTCAGAACCTCGCCTGCGAAGAAAGGTTGTTGCCATGGCCCGCTCAGGTCTCGGCTGCACCGGCTGGCCGGGTGCAGCCGCCCAACACCGTGTAAGATTCGTGCCACCTGCCGCAGGAGACCTGGTGGACCCCGGGGCTTGGCGAGCGGTCGCGGAATCGTTTCCAGCACCGCCGAATACCCTGCGATCGACGCTGACCACCCGGTTTGTCGCGGAATGCCCGAATCCGCTTAGTTGTTGCGCCGGCGCAACATACAAGACCTCTCCCGCAACTGTCGTAACACCAGCGAGATAGCGGCGCCTTGACAGAAAGTTCGGCCAGCGGTATTCGGGTTGTGCGCCGGCGGCTGCGGGAGTTCGCTCCGGCCCGATCCGTGCATCGTGGCACGGGCGCGAAACCGCGGAGACCAGCGCATGACCGTCTCGAGCTCGACCGACCGATCCGGGAATCGACCGGCCCTTCCGGCCGCTCCCCCTGCACCTCCCCTCTCCTCACCCGCCGGTGGCCGGGGGGAAAAAGACGTCATTCAGCTGCTGCCGATCGACGCGGCGGCAAAGGCGACGGTGTCGCTGCTCGTCGTGGACGACGAGCGCACGCTGCGCGAGAGCTGCGCCAGCCTGCTCCAGAACGAAGGCTATAACGTCACGTCCTGCGGCAAGGGCGGGGAAGCGCTGGAACTCCTCAAGCGGCGGCCGTTCGACATCGTGCTGCTCGACCTGTACATGGAGCCCGTGTCGGGCATGGAGCTGCTCAAGGCCGCCCTGGCCACGCGCGGCGACACCATCGTCATCATGATGACCGGCAATCCGAGCGTGGAGTCGAGCGTGGAGGCGCTCCGGCTGGGAGCCTGGGACTACCTGCCGAAGCCGTTCTCGGCGACCCACTTGCAGGTCCTGGTGGGGCGGGCCGGCCACGCGGTGATCGTGGCGCGTGAGACCCGCGCCCTGCAGGCGCAGCTCGAGGAGCAGTACGGCAACAGTGAAAAGATCACGGTGCTGGGGACGGCGCCGGCCTTTCGCCAGGCGATCGCGCTGGCACGCAAAGTCGCCGCCACGGACGCGTCCGTGTTCATCATGGGCGAGAGCGGCTCCGGCAAAGAGCTGATCGCCCAGTTCATCCACCATCACAGCCGCCGGAGCAGCCGGCCCCTCGTGGCCGTCAACTGCGCCGCGTTGCCCGAGACACTGCTCGAGTCGGAGATGTTCGGCCACTGCAAAGGCGCGTTCACCGGTGCGGTCCGAGACAAACCCGGCCTGCTCGAAACCGCCAACGGCGGGTCGCTGTTCCTCGACGAACTGACCGAAATGTCGAAGCCGATCCAGGCGAAGCTGCTGCGCGTCATCCAGGACGGCGTCGTGCGGCGCGTCGGCAGCGAAACGACGGACGCGGTGGTGAACGTGCGATTCATCTGCGCCACAAACAGCGATCCGGAAGAGGCGGTCCGGTCCGGCCGCCTGCGCGAAGATCTGTATTACCGCCTCCGGGTGGTCCCGATTCTCGTCCCGCCGCTGCGCGGGCGGCCGGAAGACATCGCCCTGCTGGCGAACCACTTCCTGACGCACTATTGGCGGCGCCATCGCGACCCCTCGGTCCCGGTTCCCAAGCTGTCCGACGCCGCTGTCCGGACCCTGCGCACCCATGGATGGCCGGGGAACGTGCGCGAGCTGCAGAACGTCATCGAGCACGCCGTGGTGCTGCTCGAGCCCGGTGCCACCGTGCAACCCGAGGACATCCCGTTCATCAGCGACCAGCGCGCGGCCGCCGTGCCGCCGGCGGTCGCGGAAGATGCCCGGGTGGACGAGGGCTACCACGCCGCCCGGGAACGCCTGCTCGGAGACTTCGAGCGGCGCTACCTCACCCGCCTGGTGCAGCTGGCGGGCGGCAACATGTCCAAGGCGGCCCGCATGGCCGAGGTGGACCGCACGACGCTCTACCGGCTCATGGAACGGCACGGGCTGCACCGGAGCCTGCTGGGACTGACGTCGGACTGACCACGACGGTAGCCTCGCAACCCCCCCCCCCGCCGGTGTCCCCGGGGCCCGCACTCTGTGGCGCGGTCGCAGCATGACAGGCCTCCCGCCCCATACTGGACGCGTCGCGTAAGGTATTGTCGGATAAAGTGATAGAGTAAGTCCTCCGGCGCGCGCATGTGATCTGCGGAAGCGGAACACTGCGCGCGGCGCTCCGGCCGCCCGCCGACGGCCCGAACGCGCCGCTCCTTCACCGCCAAGGTGTCACCACCCGATGTCCATCAGCCAAATCCCGGCCTCGCGCACGGAGTTTCTCCATTTCTCGCCGCCCGCCATCGGGGAAGAGGAGATCGCCGAAGTCGTCGACACACTCCGCTCCAGCTGGATCACCACCGGGCCGAAGACCAAGCGGTTCGAGGCCGAGCTGGCGTCCTATCTCGGGGCCGCGGGCGCGCTCGCCCTGAACTCCTGCACCGCGGGACTGCACACCGCCCTGGTGACGGCCGGCATCGGCGCGGGGGATGAAGTCATCACGACGCCCGTCACGTTCGCGGCTTCGGTCAACGTCATCGAGCATGTGGGCGCCCGGCCCGTGCTGGTGGACGTGGAAGCGGACACGCTCAACATCGACCCGCGCCGCGTCGCGGCCGCGATCACGCCGCGGACGCGCGCCATCATCCCGGTACACTTCGCTGGCCATCCGGTGGACCTGGATCCCATTCGGGAACTCGCTGCCGCCCACCGGCTGACCATCATCGAAGACGCCGCGCACGCCATGCCCGCCAAGTACAAGGGGCGGTTCATCGGGTCGGGGGAGAATCCGGTCGCCTTCAGCTTCTACGCCACCAAGAACCTCACCACCGCCGAAGGCGGGATGCTCGCCGCCACGCCGGCGTTCCTCGAGCGCGCCCGCCTCGTGAGCCTCCACGGCATGAGCCGGGACGGATGGAAACGGTACGACAAGGGGGGCCACTGGTTCTACGAAGTGCTGCTCCCGGGCTTCAAGTACAACATGACCGACATCCAGGCCTCCCTGGGCCTGTGGCAGCTTCGGAAGCTCGCCGGCTTCCAGGAGCGCCGCCGGGAGGTCGTGCGCCAGTACCATGCCGCGTTCGGCGCCGAAGACGCCCTGGAGCTGCCCGCAACCCGCCCGGACGTGGAGCACGCCTGGCACCTCTACGTGCTGCGCCTCCGGCCCAACGCGCTGCGCATCGGCCGCGACCAGTTCATCGATGAGCTGAAGCGACGGAACATCGGCACGTCGGTCCACTTCATTCCGATTCACCTGCACCCCTACTATCGGGACCGGTACGGCTACGCCGCCGACCACTTCCCCGTGGCGTACGGGAACTACGGCCGGATGCTCAGCCTCCCGCTCTATCCCCGGCTCACCGATCCGGACGTGGGCGACGTGATCGAGGCCGTGCTGGACGTCGTCCGAACCTATCGCCGCTGAACCGTGGCCAAACGCGCGCTCGACCTGGCTCTCGCGGCCCTGGCGCTGGTCGCCGTCACCCCGATTCTGGCCTTCGCCGCGGCGGGAATCCGGCTGGCCAGCCCGGGCCCCGTGCTGTACCGCGCCTCCCGCGTAGGGTGCCGGGGCCGCCCGTTTACGATGTTCAAGCTGCGGACGATGCACGTCGAGCAAAACGGGGGGAACGGAAGCACGAACGCGAAGCTCGCGGGCAGCGCCATCACCGCGAAGGACGACCCGCGGGTGTTTCGCCTGGGCGCCCTGCTCCGCCGCGCCAAGGTGGACGAGCTGCCGCAGCTGCTCAACGTGCTCCGCGGCGACATGTCGATCGTCGGACCGCGCCCGGAAGATCCGCGGCTGGTCGCGCACCATTACGCGCCCCCCCACCACGCGACGCTGGAGGTGCGCCCCGGCCTCACCAGCCCTGGGAGCGTGTGGTACTACACGTCCGCCGAGGGGCAGCTCACGAGCGACGATCCGGAGCGGCAGTACGTCGAGCGCGTGCTGCCGATGAAGTTGGCGCTCGACCTCGTATACGTGCGCCGCGTTTCCTGGCGCTACGACCTGGCCCTGATCGGTCGCACCATCCGGGTCATGGCGGCGCTGGCGCTCGGCCGACGCGACTTTGCCGAGCCGCCCGAGATGCCCGCAGCTCGGCAATTACTCGTGCCCTCCCTCGCCGGGCTGCTGGAGGAGCGCTGAGTCCCCCGTGGCGCGCGCGCAACATCAGGAGGTCGGAAACCTGCCCTCGGCGGGACCTATCAGCTGTTCCCACAATGAGTTGGGAAGTCCACCCCCCGCGGTGCCCGGTGCACGCCTTGTGCACCGCCCTGGGCTCGAGATTCCGCCACCACCGATCGGCATCGATCCCTGGAGCCCACGCGTGCCGCTAAGCGCCGTCCCGCACGTCCCCATGGTCCCGCTCTCCTTCGAGCACGAGCTGGGAGAGGCCCTGCGAGAACCTGAGGTCGTGTACATCGCCGACGCCTCCAACCAGCGCCTGGCGACGCTGCTGCGGGACGTGGAAGAGTCATATTACCGCCGGTTCGCGCCGCCGGACCAGGCGATCATCCTCCGGGTCGACCCCGAGCTCGCCGTGCGGCGCAAAACGGCCGAGCCGGCCGACTACGTCCGCCGGCGCGCCCGCGTGATCTGGGAAACCGATTGGGCGCAGACGGGGGCGCACGTCGTGGACGCCGGGCGCCCGCTGCCCGAGGTCCTGGCCGAGTTGAAGGCCGTCATCTGGTCGGGACTCTAGCGTGCAGCAGCGACCGCTGGTCGTCGAGCTGGTCGGCCCCTGGGGCGCGGGCAAGGGCACGCTGCTCGCCACCATCAGCGGCCGGGACCGCTCCATCCGCGTGGACCTGGACGTCTGGTCGCTGCCGCGGCGGCTGCTCCTTTTGGGCGGCTTCCAATCGGTCTCGACGATTCTCGGGCTGTGGCGCGCCGCCCGGCGGCTCCTGTGGCGGGAGGGGAAGCTCCTCATCAAGCTGCAGGCCATGTCCCATCAGCTGGCGCGGCAGCGGTTCAAGAGCTATCGCGTCGCGGTCCTGGACGAGGGCCCGGTCCTCGCGCTCAGCTGGCTCCATGCCTTCGCTCATCGCAGCGCCACCAATGGCGGCCTCGCGGGCTGGTGGCCCGGCGCGCTGCGGCACTGGGCCCAGACCGTGGACATCGTGGTGCTGCTCGACGCCCCGGATCCGATCCTGACCCAGCGGATTCGCGAGCGGACGCGGTACCATCCGCTCCAGGGCAAGCCCGATGCTGAGATCTTCGCAGCTCTGGGGCGGTACAGGGCGGCCTGCGACTGCGTGGTCTCCGACCTGCGGGCCCACGGGGGTCCGACGGTGCTGGCGTTCCGTACGGATCGGCAGTCGTCGGTCGAGATCGCCGACCAGCTGTTCGCGGCATTCGAACGAGCGCGGCATGGGCGCTGACCCGGTGCGCAATCCCATCGTTGTCGAGTCCGCGTCACGCCTCGAGGTGACCCTGCCGCCCCCGCCGCCCCCGCCCACCGCACCGGTGGCGGAGCGGTCCCTGACGCGGAGCGCGGTGCTCACCGCCATCGCCTCGCTCGTCGACTACGGCGCGCAGCTCGTCACCACGCTCGTCGTGACGCCCATCGTGGTCAACGGGCTGGGAGGGCCGCTGTTCGGCGTCTGGGAGATGCTCAAGCAGTCGGTGGGCTACATGACCGCCACCGATGGGCGGCCGATGGACGCCCTGCGCCTCGTCACCGCCAACCAGCAAGCGAACCCCGACGCGGGGCTCAAGCGGCGGTACGTGGGTGCGGCCCTCATCGTCTGGCTGCTATTCCTCCCGGTCGTGACGCTCGCCGGGGCGATCCTAGTCGGGCTCACGCCGACGATCACGAAGGTCGCCCCGGAGCTCCGCGGGACGATCCAGATCGCCTGCGCGCTCCTCGTGCTGGGCTTCCTGACCGGGACCCTCGCCGCGATCCCCGAAGCCGTGCTGCGTGGCATGAACCTCGGGTACAAACGCATGGGATGGCAGGCGGGGTTGAGCGTGGTCGGCGGCGTGCTCGCAGCGGGCGCCGTGTCCGCGGGCTGGGGACTCGAGGGCCTGGGGGCGGCGCAGCTCGCGCTCGCCGGCCTGACGGGGATGTGCTTCTGGGTCTTGGTCCGCAGGTACGTTCCGGCGTTCGGCGTCGCCCGCCCCTCCAAGCCCGAGGTCACGTCGCTCTTGCGCATGAGCGCGTGGCTCACGGGCGGCCAGGTGCTCAGCCAGGTGCTGCTCGCGAGCGACGTCCTGATCCTGGGCGTGATGGTGTCGCCGGCGCTCGTGGCGACCTACGTCCTGACCGGCGCCGCGGCCCGCATGGCCGTGACCCTGTTCAATTTCACCGTCGGCGCGACGATCCCGGGATTGGGCGGCTTGCTGGGCCAACAGGAGTACGACCGGGCCGCGCAGATCCGGGGCGACCTCGTCACGTTGACCTGGCTGTTCGTCACGGTCGGCGGGGCCGCGATTCTCCTGTGGAACCGCTCGTTCGTGTCCCTCTGGGTCGGCGGGCAGCATTACGCGGGCGTCTGGGCCAATCTACTCATCGTGGGCGTGATGACGCAGACCGCCTTCATTCGCGGCGACGCATTCGTGATCGACGCGGCGCTGCGCCCGCGGTCGCGCGTGATCGTCACGGCCGTGGCAGGCGCGCTGACGGTGGCGGCGGCGCTGGCCCTGACCCCGGCGCTCGGGATCGTCGGGCTGTGTCTCGGCCTGCTGGCGGGGCGCCTGCCGCAAACGCTGATCTACCCCCAGCTGGTGGCCTCGTGCCTGGGGCGGTCCCGGACGGTCTCCCTCGCCCCCATCGCCCGCCGGCTCGCGGTCATGGCGGTGGCGTTCGCGGGCGCCGCCTGGCTGGGCCAACGGGTGCTGGTCCACGACTGGCTCACCTGGCTCGGCGGAGTGGCGCTCACCGGAGTCGTGCTCCTCGGGGTCGTGCTCGTGGCCGGCCTGTCCCCCGACGCCCGGCGCGCCGTGCTCGCCCGGTGCCGGGCCATGGGGCGCACCGTCCGTGGCTAGCCGCCTCTCGGGCGCCGCCTGGCCCGCGGGACTCGCGGCCGCCCCCCCCCCCGTCGCCACTGCTCCCTGGAGCGCGGCGGCGCCCGCTGCCGCCGCGCAGTTCCACCCCCTCGTGGTGGGGCTGTTCTACATCCTGATCGCCTCCCTCCCGATCGAGATCCCGGAGCGCACGTTCCGGTGGGAGGTGCCGACGATCACGGCGACGTTCTTTCTCCTGGCCACCTTTCTCCAGCCCGTGGCCTGTTATCGCCGCACGCATGCCGGACTGTTGTGGCTGCTCGTGTACCTGCACGTCTTCGTCATCTCGGCCCTGTGGCACGGCTGGCCCGATACGATCGAAATCGCCCAGTTGTTCCTGTTCCTCGTGCAGGCCACGCTCGTGGCCTGGGCGACCTTCAACCTGATGCACGACGACGCGGTCGCCCGGAAGGCGCTGTGGTGGTTCGTGGCGGCGTGCGTGGTCCGCACCATCCTCCCGATGCTGGGCATCGAGCGCTCCACGCTCACCGAACACGCCACCGGAGCGCAGCGCATCACGGCGTTCGGTCAGGACGCCAACTACAGCGCGATGCTGCTGGGGGCCGCGCTCCTGATCACCATCGGCCTGACGCACGGCCCCTCCCGCACGACCCTCCGCGCCCGGCTGGTCGCCTACTCCCTCGCGCTGTTCTTCGCCCTCGCCATCGCCAATACCGGCTCGCGCGGCGGCCTGCTCGCGCTCGTCACCGGGCTCGTGGCATTCGCGTTCCAGCGCGCGCGGACTCCGCTGGAGCGGATGCGCAGCACTCTGATCGTCGTCGTGAGCATGATTGTGCTCACCTACGTCGTGATGAATTCCTACGTCATGCGCAAGCGCATCGAAACGACCAAGCAACAGGGCGCGATGGCGGGGCGCGAGGAGCTGTTCCCCGCCCTGTGGGGCATGTTCTTGGAACGGCCGGTGGACGGGTGGGGGCCGATGAACAACCAGTATGAAGTCGCGAAACGCGCCACCCGCTTGATCCTGCGTCCGGAGCAGGTGGCCAAAGACACCCACAATCTGTTCCTGGAGGTGCTCACGGCGACGGGGCTCCTGGGCGCGGTGCCGTTTTTCCTGGCCCTCGCGCTGTGCGTGCGCGCCGCCTGGCGGGCGCGACCGGGGGGCTACGGCATCCTGCCGCTGGCGCTGATTGGGCTGTTTCTCGTGGCCAACTTGAGCCTCAACCAGGTCGTCCATAAGCCGTTCTGGGTGTTCATGGCCTTCGTCTTCGCGAGCGAAAGCCGTCTCCTGAAGGGCCCGGCAGGCAGAGAGAGGTAACCGACCTGATGTGCGGAATCGCCGGTATCGTCGGACTGGGAGACCACGCGGTCGATCCCGCCGTGCTGCAACGCATGACCGACGTCCAGGCCCATCGCGGCCCGGACGGCGAAGGGTTCATGTTCGCGGGCCCGTTCGGACAGGCCTTCGTGCCCCACACGGCGCGGTGGGTCGGGCAGGCCCCCCC
>JBOHSA010000077.1:0-8252 GCA_050732995.1 Gemmatimonadales bacterium
CCCCCCCCCCCCCCCCCCCCCCCCCCCCCGGCCCCCACCCTCCCGCGCAAGCTGCGCCAAGAGCTCATCGGCATCGCGGCGCTGGCCGCCGGTCTCTTCCTCGGCCTGACCCTGCTGCCGATTCAGGTCACCGGGACGTGGGGTCGAGGGCTGGGGCAGGGGCTCTGGCGCCTGCTCGGCGTCGGGGCGGTCCTGCTGCCGGCGCTCGGCGTCGGCTGGGCCCTGGCGGCCTTCCACCGGCTGGGCCCACTCTCGGCGCTCCGGGCCGCGGCCCTCGGGGGCGGGCTGGTGCTGCTGCTGCCGTACGGGATCGGCATCGCCAGCGGCCCCGACTTCCCGGCGTCCTACGCGGCCTGGAGCGCCACCCAGCGGCTCGTCGGGCTCCTCCCGGCGCTCGTCGCCAGCGGGATCCAGGGGGCCGTGGGGACGGCCGGCGGCGCGCTGATCGGGGCGTTCGCCCTCTCGGCCCTGGGGATCCTCACGACCGGCTGGCATCCGCTCATCGTCCTGCGACAGCGGGAAGCGCGTAGCGGGAAACGGGAAGCGGACACGACCATTCCAAGACTGAAACGGGATCCGCTCTCCGACCCGGCCCTGGGGGGGGAAGCGCGCTCGCCCGCCGAGCCGGCGACCTTGCCTCCCGCGGCTCGCCTCCCGCGCGGCTGGTCGGCCAGAGCGGCCCCGGTGCCTCCCGGGGTCCTCATCCCGCCGGTCGATCTCTTGACTCAGCCTCCGCCCGACGACGGCGAGGCGGGCGCCGTGCAAATCGAGCAAATGGGTCGGAAGCTCATCGAGACGCTGCAGACGTTCCGTGTGGAGGGCTCGATCGCCGGACGCACGGTCGGCCCGGTGGTCACGCAATACGAGGTGGCGCCCGGTCCGGGTGTGAAGGTCGGGCGCATCGCGGCGCTCGCCGACGACCTGGCGCTCGCCATGCGGGCGCAGAGCTTGCGCATCGTCGCGCCGATCCCCGGCAAAGCGGCCGTCGGCATCGAGGTGCCGAATCCCATGCCCCGGATGGTCCACGTTCGGGAGCTGATCGAAGGCGCCGAGTTCCATCGCGGCAGCCGCACGCTCCCGATCGCGCTCGGCAAGAACCTCGAGGGCGCGCCGGTGGTGGCGGAGCTGGCGAAGATGCCGCACCTGCTGATCGCGGGGGCGACGGGGTCCGGCAAGTCCGTGTGTATCAATACGATCATCACGAGTCTGCTGTACCGCTATCCGCCCAAGCAGCTGCGGATGTTGATGATCGACCCCAAGATGGTGGAGCTATCGATCTACGACGCCACGGGCCCGGACCGGGTCCGGCTGCCGCATTTGCGGCACCCCGTCGTCACGAACAACAAGGATGCCGCGACGGTGCTGAAGTGGGCCGTGCGGGAGATGGACCGCCGGTACAAGCTGCTGCACGCCAATCACGCCCGGAACCTGGTGGATTTCAATCGCAAGGTGGAGCAGCGGAAGCCGCTCAAGGGCCCGCGGGAAACGCTGGCGACCCTGGCCGGCGTGCAGGGTGAACTGCCGCTCGACGGCGAGTACAAGGAGGGCATTCTCCCCTACATCGTGCTGGTCGTGGACGAGCTCGCGGATCTCATGATGACCGTGCAGCACGAGGTGGAGACCCCGCTCGCGACCCTGGCGCAGAAGGCGCGGGCCGTCGGGATCCATATCATCCTCGCGACCCAACGTCCGTCGGTGAACGTCATCACCGGGCTCATCAAGGCCAACTTTGCATGCCGCATCGCGTTCAGGGTCTCGGCCAAGGTCGATAGCCGCACGATCCTCGACCAGAACGGTGCGGAAACGCTGCTCGGCAACGGGGACATGTTGTTCCTCCCGCCGGGCAAGAGCGAGCTGGTCCGCATCCAGGGCTGCTTCATCTCGACCGACGAGACGGAGCGCCTGATGGGCTGGTATGCGGAGCGGCGCGATCAGTTCGAGCAGCGGGGAGAAGTGAACATCATCGAGCAGGAGGAGCGGCTGGAAGAGGCGGAGGAGCGCGCGGAGCAGGGCGCCGAGGGTGGGGGGGCGACGGCCGGAGAGCGCGACCCGCTGTTTCGGCAGGCGGCGGAAGTCTGCATCCAGAATCAGCTGGGCTCGACGTCGCTGTTGCAGCGGCGCATGAGCATCGGATACGGGCGGGCGGCACGGATCATCGACCAGCTCGAGTTGGCGGGCATCCTGGGACCGGCGAATGGCTCGCGGCCGCGCGACGTGCTCGTGGGCCTGGAAGACCTGGACGAGATCTGTGGGGCTCCGTGAACGCGTTCCGCGTTCAGAAGGTACTCGCAGCGCGGATTCGGTTAGGCGGTCCAGCGGCGCTCCGATAGCTTCGAGGCGTGAAGAGCGGTCTCCGAAGCGATCCCGCGGCCTGGACCGATGAGCGGCAGCAGCGTGGGCTGGCTGGTGAGCAACAAGCGATTCGCTACCTCCTGGCCCGGGGGTGGACCATCGTGGCGCACCGGTTTCGCGTGGGGCGGATCGAGCTGGATCTGATCGCCCGTCGAGGTTGCCTGGTGACGTTCGTGGAGGTCAAGGCGCGGCGCTCCGAAACGTTTGGCAGCCCGCTCGAGGCGGTCACCGGCGCCAAACGGCGCGAGCTGGTCAAGGCCGCCCGCGCCTGGGTGGACCGCCACGGCCGGCCGACGGACGTCTATCGCTTCGACTGTATCGCTATAGTAGGGAACAAGTTGGAACACCTGGAAGACGCGTTTCGTCCCGGGTGGCGGTGACCGTACTTTCGGTGTATATTCGGGCCTCCTTCAGCGAGGCTCCCAACCCATGTCGAGGACACTCATGGCGGCCGAAGACCGCAACACGACCAAGCTGACGGAGGAGCG
The DNA here is from genome assembly GCA_050732995.1 of Gemmatimonadales bacterium. Taxonomy (GTDB): domain Bacteria; phylum Gemmatimonadota; class Gemmatimonadetes; order Gemmatimonadales; family GWC2-71-9; genus JBOHSA01. The sequence goes on from JBOHSA010000077.1 coordinate 2,841, forward strand.
TCGCAAGGCGCTCAACCTCGCCATCACCCAGATCGAAAAGACCTGCGGGAAGGGCGCGATCATGCGGATGGGGATCGATGCCCCGCGGGTCCGGGTGGAGGCGATCCCCACGGGCGCGATCAACCTCGACGCCGCCATCGGGATCGGGGGCATCCCGCGCGGCCGGGTAACCGAGGTGTTCGGGCCCGAGTCCAGCGGCAAGACCACGCTGGCGCTCCACATCGTGGCCAACGCGCAGCGGGGCGGCGGCGCCGCCGCCTACATCGACGCCGAGCACGCGCTCGACATCGAGTACGCCAAGAAGCTTGGCGTCGATATCGACAACCTGCTGGTGAGCCAGCCCGACACGGGCGAGCAGGGGCTCGAGATCTGTGAGATCCTCGTGCGCTCGGGCGCGGTGGACATCGTCGTGGTGGATTCCGTCGCCGCGCTGGTGCCGAAGGCGGAGATCGAGGGCGAGATGGGCGATTCCCTCCCCGGCCTCCAGGCGCGGCTGATGAGCCAGGCGCTGCGCAAGCTGGCCGGCGCGATCAACCGCTCCCGCACCTCGGTCGTGTTCATCAACCAGCTGCGCGAGAAGATCGGCGTCATGTTCGGCAACCCCGAGACCACGACCGGCGGTCGGGCGCTCAAGTTCTACGCCTCGGTGCGGCTCGACATGCGGCGCATCGGCCCGGTCAAGGAACGGGAGATGGTGATCGGCAACCACGTCCGGGTGAAGGTGGTGAAGAACAAGGTCGCGCCGCCGTTCCGCCAGGCCGAGTTCGACATCATGTTCGACGAGGGCATCAGCCACGAATCGCTGCTGGTCGACATCGCGGCGGAGGCCGGCATCATCGAGAAGGCGGGTGCCTGGTACGCCTACGGAAAGGAGCGGATCGGCCAGGGGCGGGAAAACGCTAAGCTGTATCTCAAGGATCATCCCGATCTCTCGGCCGAGATCGAGACCCGGGTCAAGGAGCATCTGGGCATGAAAGCCGCGCCGCTCGCGGACGAGGAAGCCCCGGCCCCCGAGGAGTAGGTGCCCACCCTGACCGGCCTCGCCCCCGATCCCCACCGACTGGAGTATCGCCTGGTCGAGGTGGATCGGGGGCGGTTTGCCTCCCTCCCGCTCGACGCACTCGCCCCGCTCGGGCTCGTCGTCGGAACGCCCTTGTCCATCGCCATGCTGGACCGGCTCCGGGAGCTCGCCGACGTGGAGGCGGCCGCCCGGGCGGCGCTGCGGGCGCTCGCCCGGCGCGCCCATGCTCGGCAGGACCTGCGGCGCCGGCTGGTCCAGAAGCAGCACCCGCCGCCGGCGGTGGATCGGGCGCTCGCGCGGCTCGCCGCCCAGGGGCTCCTCGACGACCGACGGTTCGCGCGCGAATACGCCGCCGCCCGGGCCGCACGGGGGCGCGGCCCGCACCGCATCGTCTCCGACCTGCTCGCCCAGGGCGTCGACCGCCGGACCGCGGAGACCGCCGTCGCGGCCGCGCCGGCCCTGGAAGGCGTCGACCCGGAGCAGGCCGCTCGGTCCGTTGCCGAGAAGCGGGCGCGCCAGCTGGTCGCGCTCCCCGCCGCGGCTCGGAAGCGGCGGTTGACGGCCTTCCTGCTGCGCCGAGGATTCGCAGGGTCCACGGTGCGGGGGCTCGTCGAGGAGTTGTGCGGGTAGAAGTTAAGTCCTAGCAACCCTTTGAGTTGGCTCAGCAGGCCCGCTATATTCCACCCGATGACGTCCGCCGAAGTCCGCCGACGATTCCTCGACTATTTCGTGGCCCGCGACCACCGTCAGGTGCCGAGCTCGTCGCTGGTGCCCGCCGACGATCCCACCCTGCTGTTCACGAACGCCGGGATGGTCCAGTTCAAGCGCGTGTTTCAAGGCCTGGAACGGCGGGAGTACCGGCGGGCGGTGACCTGCCAGACGTGCGTCCGAGCCGGCGGCAAGCACAATGATCTGGAGCAGGTCGGGCATACCGCCCGGCACCATACCTTCTTCGAGATGCTCGGGAACTTCTCCTTCGGGGATTACTTCAAGCGCGAGGCCATCGCCTATGCCTGGGAGTGGGTGACCTCCGCTGACTGGCTGGGGATCGCACCTGAGCGGCTCTACGTGACCGTCCATCACGCCGACGACGAGGCGCGGCAGTTGTGGCGCCAGGTCACGGGCATCGCCGACGCCAGGATCTACGGTCTCGGCGACCAGGACAACTTCTGGCAGATGGGCGATACCGGCCCCTGCGGTCCGTGTTCGGAGATTCTGGTCGACATCCGAACCAAGGCGGAACGCGCAACGCGGAAGGCGGAATTGAGCCAGGATGAGTTCGTCGCGCTGAGTGACGCCGGGCAGCTGCTGGAGATCTGGAATCTGGTCTTCATGCAGTTCGATCAAGCGGCCGACGGCTCCCGCTCCCCGCTCCCCGCTCCCTCGGTCGACACCGGGGCGGGGCTCGAGCGGATCACAGCCGTCATGCAGGGTGTGCCCTCGAACTTCGATACGGACGTCTTCGTCCCGTTGCTCGAGCGCGCGGCCGAAGTGGTCGAGCGGCGCTACGATCGGGGCCCGAAGGGTGTTTCCTTCCGCGTCCTCGCCGACCACGCTCGGGCGGTGGCGCTCCTGCTCGCCGATGGCGTCTATCCCGCGAACGACGGCCGGGGGTATGTACTGCGGCGCATCCTGCGGCGCGCCGTGCGCCACGCCTGGCTGCTCGGCCGGCGCGCGCCCACGCTGGTCCACCTGGTGCAGGTCGTGAGCGACCAGCTGTCGGGTGTTTATCCCGAGCTCGCCGCCAAGCGGAGCCACATCGAGACGGTGACGCGGGCCGAGGAGGAGCGTTTCTTCGAGACGATCGAGGGTGGGCTGCGGCGCCTGGACGAGCTGCGGGGCGCCAAGACCATTTCGGGCGCCGAGGCCTTCAAGCTGTACGACACCTACGGCTTCCCGATCGATCTTACGCAGCTGATCGCGGCCGAACGCGGGCAGTCGGTGGATCTGGAGGGGTTCGAGCGGGCGCTGGAGGCGCAACGGGAGCGCTCGCGGGAGGCGAGCGGCGAAGGCAAGCGCGAAGGGCCAGCGGTGCACACCAAGCGGATCGGCGAGTGGGTCGACGTGAAGGCGCGCGGCACACAACGCTGGGTGGGCTACGAGCGCACGCGCGCCGAAACCGACATTCTCGCGTTCCGCCAGGCCAATGAGTCGGTGGAGCTGGTGCTCGAGGAGAACCCCTTCTATGCCGAGTCGGGTGGTCAGGTGTCGGACACTGGCGTGGTCGAGGGCCAGGGCTGGCGCCTGACGGTGGAGGACGTGGAGAAGGTGAACGGGCGCAGCGCGGTCGTCGGCCGGATCGGCCACCGCTTCGAGCCGACACCGGTGCTGGCGCTGGTCGATGAGTCGCGGCGGGCGAACATCGAGCGCAATCACACGGGAACCCATCTCGTGCACGCGGCGCTGCGCAAGATCCTCGGGACCCATGTGCGCCAGCAGGGATCGGTGGTGGCCCCGGACCGGCTGCGGTTCGATTTCGCGCACCATGGGCCGATCGACGACGCGACCCTCGCCCGCATCGAGGAGGAAGTCAACGCGCACATCTGGGCAAACCTCCCGATCGTCACTCAGGAGATGCCGTATCAGCAGGCGATCGAGGCCGGGGCGATGGCCTTCTTCGCCGACAAGTACGGCGATATCGTGCGGGTGGTTGAGGTTCCCGGCGTCTCGCTCGAGCTGTGCGGTGGCACGCACGTGACGACCACCGGGCAGATCGCGCTGTTTCGGTTCACGCACGAGACCGGAGCGGCCGCCGGCGTGCGCCGCATCGAGGCGCTCACCGGACCCGCGGCCTACAGCCATGTCCGGACGTTGGAGCAGCGCTTGGCGCAAGCGGCCGGCCTGCTGCGCGTGCAGCCCGAGCACCTGGCGAAGCGCCTCGAGACGCTGCTGGAGGAGAACCGAAAGCTCGAGAAGAAGATCCAGGAATTGCTGAAGGGATCTGGGGCCCCACGGTTCGGCCAGATGCAAGCCTTGCCCACCGGTGTCAAGCTCTTTCAGGACGTCAGAAAGGAAACGGATGATCGCGGTCAGATTGCCCTGATGATGGATGCCTTCCGCTCCGAGCACTCGAGCGCTGTTTCAGTGATCGTCTCCGGCAGTGCGGAGCCCCATCCCAGTATTTACGTGGCACTCACGGATGATCTGGTCAGCAGGGGTTACAAAGCTGGCGAGCTCGTCCAGCAAATCTCGGCGTCTACTGGTGGAAAAGGCGGCGGACGCGCACACTTCGCCTCTGGCAGCATCGGTGATCCGAACAAGCTACCTGACACCCTCAACAGGCTGCCCACGCTCCTGGTCAGCTACATGCAGAAGAGTGACTCGCACTGAGGTCCTGGCCTGGCTCGACGCCCGGCAGCCGTCGCCGCCGGCCGCCTTGCGGGCGCGCCTCGCGGCCGCGGTGACGGAGTCCGAAGAGTCCCTGCCCGAGCACTTCGCCCGGCTCGGTAGGCGGTTGCTGGCCCGGGTCGCGGGCCAGCCGGATGGCGGACGCGACCTGGCCCTGGACCTGCTGGCCGCCGACGCCCTGGTGACATACGCGTTCGAGGCGCAGGCGGAAGCGGACATCGAGAGGCTCCAATCGCTGGCTGACCGGATCGGCGGAGACCGAACCATGGCGGAGAACCCCGTGTGAGCATCCCCCCACCCGCTCCCCCCCTGCTGGCGCGGCGGCCGGGACTTCTGGTCCTGGTGGATCCCGGGCGCACCACGCCCGAGGCCGCGGCGCGGCTGGCGCGCAGCGCGCGGGACGCCGGGGCGGCCGGCATCCTGATCGGCTCGTCGTTCGATGGGACGCACGACACCGCCGTCGTCGCTCGCGCCATCCGCGCCGCCACGCCCGACCTGCCGCTCGCGCTGTTCCCGGGATCGGCCCTGCAGCTCACGGACCAGGTGGACCTGATCCTGTTCCTGTCGCTCGTCTCAGGGCGGAATCCCCAGTACCTGATCGAGGAGCATGTGCGCGCAGTGCCCTTTCTGCAGCGACACGCCGTGCCCACCCTCTCCACCGCCTACGTGCTGATCGACGGTGGCCGGGTGACGAGCGTCGAAGCCGTGAGTCAGACCCGGCCGCTGCCGGCCGACAAGCCGGAGCTCGTCGCCGCTCACGCCATCGCCGCCCGCCTCATCGGCATGCAGGCGGTCTACCTGGATGCGGGCAGCGGGGCCGAGCGGCCCGTGGCGCCCGGCATCATCCGGGCGTGCCGCGCCGCGGTCGCCGATCCCGACGTGCCGGTGTTCGTCGGGGGCGGCATCCGGACGCCCGAGCAGGTCGCGGCGGCGCGTGCCGCGGGGGCCGATTTCGTGGTGATCGGCACCGCCATCGAATTGGGCGGCGGGGAGGTCCGGTCGCTGGACGCCTTCGTGCAGGCGGTCGCGGGGGGGGGGGGGGG
>JBOHSA010000078.1:0-6606 GCA_050732995.1 Gemmatimonadales bacterium
CCCCCCCCCCCCCCCCGTCGTCGTCAAGCGGACGCTGGAGCGCGTAGCGAACCCGGCGTTGTCGCCCGACGGGCGCCGCGTCGTATACCAGCGCATGCCGCGCGAGGACTGGGAGCTCTATGTCGTGGCGGCGGACGGGTCGAGCGAGCAGCGCCTGACACGCGAGATCCAGCACGACGTCCTGCCGCGCTTCCTCGACCCCGGCCGCGTCCTCGCCATGATGGGCGAGGCGCGGCACCGTCGCTCGTATCTGTACGACCTTGCCACCGGCGCGAGGCAGCGGCTGTTCCACAACAACACCGTGCGCACCGTCGCGCCCGAATACGCCTGGGCGCCGAGTCCGGACGGCAGCCGCGTACTCATCCTCGCCGACCGCGACGGCAACACGGTGTCGCCCGAGCGCGGCGTCTACTTGGTGGATCTGACCCGCCGGGTCACGACGCCCGAGGTCCGCGCGCGTTTGGCCACGAACCTCGCGACCGAGCGCCGGCTACGCGAAGGGGCGCGGCGCGCCTTCGGGCCGCTGGCCGATTCGATCGGCGCGACGGTGGCGGACGTGTCGGTGGCCCGGATCTACGGCTACGCGAAGGACCTGTTCGGCTTCGATGCCAAGCACATCACCCAGCCCGGTAACCGTCTCGCCATCGAGTACCTCGCCCGGACGCTCGCCATGTTCGGCTACGAGCCGGAGCTGCAGTGGTTCGAGCCGCGGCCGGGGATCCGCACGGCCAACGTCATCGCGACGCTGCGCGGCTCGACGAGCCCGGACGTGACCTACGTGGTGAGCAGCCATTTCGACTCGGTCGAGCCGGGGCCCGGATCGGACGACAACACCTCGGGCACGACCGCGCTGCTCGAGGCGGCGCGCGTCCTGGCCGCCCGGCCCCAGCCCGCGACCATTCGATTCGCCTTCTTCACCGGCGAGGAAGCGGGTCTTCTGGGGAGCCGCGAGTTCGTGCGGCGGGCCCAGGCGGCAGGCGAGCGCATCGCCGGGGCGCTCAACAACGACATGATCGGATGGATGAACGACCACCGGCTCGACAACACCATCCGGTACTCGAACGACGGCATCCGCGACATCCAGCACGGCGCGGCGCTGCTGTTCACGGATCTGATCACCTACGACTCACGCTACTACCAGAGCACCGACGCGGCGGCGTATTACGAGGCGTACGGCGACATCGTCGGCGGGATCGGCTCCTATCCGATCCTGGGCAACCCCCACTATCACCAATCCCACGACGTGTTGGAGACGGTCAGCCAGCGGCTGGTGGCGGAAGTCTCCAAGACGACGGTGGCGACGCTCATGCTCCTGGCGTCGAGCCCGGCGCGGCCGACGGGACTGAGAGTTGCCGTCGCAGGGCGCGACAGCGTGGCCGTCGAGTGGCAGCCGGCTCCCGAGCGGGGGGTGACGGGCTACCGCGTGGTCTGGGGCCCGGCGGAAGATCTCCAGCGCCGCACGATCACCGTGACCGAAGCGCGCGCCGCGCTGGCCGACGCCGGACCCGGCACCGTGGTGTCGGTGAAGGCGGTGAATGGGCGCGGCCTGGAAAGCTGGGACTGGGCGCGCGCGGAGGTACCGCGGCGCTGAGGTCCCCGGTGGCATGACCATGCGGGAGGAACCGCTCGATCTCCTCGTCGGAGAGACGGCGGGACGGGTCTCCGGGTTGCTCGTGCGGCCGGACGGCGCCCGCGCCCTCTATGTACTGGCCCACGGCGCCGGCGCCGGGATGCGTCATCCATTCCTCGCCGCCGTCGCCCGGACGCTGGCCGACCGGGGCCTCGCCACGCTCCGGTATCAGTTTCCCTACATGGAAAAGCGGGAGCGGCGGCCTGACCCGCCCGGTGTGGCCGAGGCCACGGTGCGCGCCGCCGTGCAGGCGGCGGCCGAGCTGGCGCCCGGACTGCCGCTCCTCGCCGGGGGGAAATCGTTCGGGGGGCGGATGACGTCGTCCGCCGCGGCGAAACAGCCGCTCGCCGCGGTGCGGGGCCTCGTGTTCCTCGGGTTCCCGCTGCATCCGCCCAAACGGCCCGACGACAAACGGGCCGAGCACCTCGGGGCCGTGACGGTGCCGATGCTGTTTCTCCAGGGCACCCGCGACGATCTGGCGGACTTGACCCTGCTCGGCCCGGTTTGCGCCCGGCTGGGAAACCGGGCAACGTTGCACGTCGTCGACGGTGCCGACCACTCGTTCAAGGTGCTCAAGCGATCGGGGCGCACCGATGCCGAGGCGCTGGACGAGGTGGCGCGGGCCACCGACGAGTGGGTTACGACGATCCTCTGACAACCGGAGCCGATCATGCGTCGCGTCTGGATGGGGAGCCTGTGGGCCGTGGTCCTCGTGCTGGGCGGCTGCGGGCGACCGGCCTACGACGTGGTCATCCGCGGCGGAACGATCTACGACGGGAGCGGCGGCCCATCGGTCACGGGCGACGTCGCGCTCAAAGGCGATACCGTCGCCCTCGTCGGAGCGGTCGGCGAGGCGCGGGGGCGCACGGAGATCGACGCCCGCGGGCTCGCCGTCACGCCCGGATTCATCAACATGCTGAGCTGGGCGGTCGAAGACTTGATCCACGACGGCCGCTCCCAAAGCGACCTCCGCCAGGGGGTCACGCTCGAGGTCTTCGGGGAAGGCAGCTCGATGGGTCCGCTGAACGACGCCATGCGACGCGAGGCGATCGAGCAGCAGGGGGACATCAAGTACGACATCCCCTGGACGAGCCTCGGCGAGTACCTCGACCACCTGGTCGGGCGCGGCATTGCGACCAACGTGGCGTCGTTCCTCGGGACCACGACGGCGCGGGTGTACGCGCTGGGCTACGCGGATCGGGCGCCGACGGCGGTCGAGCTCGACACGATGCGCGCGCTGGTGCGCCGGGCGATGGAAGCAGGCGCGCTGGGCATCGGCTCGTCGCTGATTTACGCGCCGGCGTTCTACGCCAAGACCGACGAGCTGGTGGCGCTGGCCGAGGCGGCGGCGCCCTACGGCGGCATGTACATCTCGCACATGCGCAGCGAGGGCAATCGGCTGCTCGAAGCGGTGGACGAGCTGATCACGATCGCCGAGCGCGCGGGCGTGCCAGCCGAGATCTACCATCTCAAAGCCGCCGGTCGGCAGAACTGGGGCAAGCTCGACGCGGTGATCCGCAAGGTCGAGGCGGCGCGCGCCCGGGGACTCAAGATCACGGCCGACATGTACAACTACACGGCCGGCGCCACGGGTCTCGACGCCGCCATGCCGCCCTGGGTCCAGGAGGGCGGGCACAAGCAATGGGTCGAGCGCCTGCGTGACCCGGCCATCCGGGCACGCGTGGCCCGCGAGATGGCCACACCGACCGACGCCTGGGAGAATTTCTTCGTGGCGGCGGGCCCCGAGAAAATGCTGCTCGTGGCGTTCAAGAACGACTCATTGAAGCCGCTCACCGGGCTGACGCTCGCCCAGGTGGCCCAGCGGCGCGGCCGCACGCCCCAGGAAACGGCGATGGACCTCGTGATCGAGGACGACAGCCGCGTCGGGACGGTGTACTTCCTGATGTCCGAGGACAACGTCCGGCGGCAGGTCGCGCTCCCCTGGGTGAGCTTCGGGTCGGACGGCGGCTCGCTCGCCCCCGAGGGCGTGTTCCTCAAATCCCGACCCCATCCGCGGGCCTACGGCAACGTCGCGCGCCTGCTCGGGCGCTACGTGCGGGACGAGCGCATCGTCCCGCTCGAGGAAGCGATCCGGCGCCTGACCTCGCTGCCGGCGACGAACCTGAAGCTCGAGCGGCGCGGCCGGCTCACCCCGGGCCACTACGCCGACGTCGTGGTCTTCGATCCCGCGACGGTCCAGGACCACGCCACCTTCGAGAACCCGCATCAGTACGCGACGGGCGTCGCTCACGTCTTCGTGAACGGTGTCCAGGTGCTCCGGGATGGGGAGCACACGGGGGCGAAGCCCGGCCGCGTGGTGCGCGGCCCGGGGTGGAAAGGCCGGAAGTGAAATGCCGAGCTACTGGATCCTCAAGACCGAGCCGTCCACCTACAGCTTCGACGACCTCGCGCGTACCAAGACCGCGGTGTGGGACGGGGTCAAGAACAACCTGGCCTTGAAGCACCTCCGCGCGATGCGGCCCGGGGACCGCGTCCTCATCTACCATACGGGCGACGAAAAGGCCGTGGTGGGCGAAGCCGTGGTCGTCTCCCAACCCTATCCCGATCCCAAGGCGAAGGACCCGAAGCTCGCGGTGGTGGACCTCGCGGCGCAGGGGCGACTACCAAGGGCGGTGTCGCTCGCCGGCATCAAAGCGGATCCGGCGTTCAAGGACCTGGCGCTCGTCCGGATGGGGCGACTTTCGGTGGTCCCGGTGACCGCCGCCCAATGGCAAAGACTGCAATTGCTGGCCAACGGCTAACGACTGAGGTGCTTTATGGGTAAAGGCGACCTGAGATCCAAGCGCGGCAAGATCCATCGCGGGACCTACGGCAACACTCGGCGCAAGAAAAGCAAGAAGCAGATCGTGAGGGAACCGCAGGAACCGGTCAGCAAGCCGCCTCCGCGGCCTGCAGGGCCGACCACCGCCTGAGCCCGGAGAGGAGACTCAGGCGTGACAGTCGGGGCTCGCGTGCTCGGGAAGGCCGGGCCGAGCCGCCAGCACGACACGGAACGATCCCGGCCGCCGACGCCGGTCCCACCGCACCTCCCAGACGTATCCGACCCGGCCGTGGGGGGGGGGGCGCAGGGCTCGCACTTCTATTGAAGGATCGTCGTCCCACGCGACGGTCTGCCACGCGCGGTCGACTTGGTGCTCGATCCTGACCACCGGGCCGTGGGCGGGCACCAGTCGGCCGGGATAGAGGTCCAGCCAGCTAGCCCGCAGCGTGTCTCCGGCGCACGACAGCTCGAGGAACGTTCGGGTGACTCGGTCTGGAGCGGGGCCAGCGTCCGGCCGGGCCAGGATCCGCGACGACTTCCCGGGATACGCCGTGAGCGGTTCGATCTCGGCGCGCGGGCTCCGGTCGCCTCCACGCCCGAGCGCGGCGACCAGCGCGCCCAGCTCTTCCGACAGGACCGCGGCGGTGCGCGGGCCGTACAAGGTGGAGCCGCCCTCGTAGTGCTGGGCGCCGTACTCGGCGTCGGTCGTCACGTAGGAGATGTAACCGTTCGCCAACCCGATCAGGGCGAGGCTGTCGCCGCGCAGGCCGTGGGTGCGGGCGCTATCGCGCATGGCCCGTTTCATCCCCGCGCCCGCCATCGTCGTCACCTCGGCCGGGACAGCGGCGAGCAGCATCTCCCCGATCCGCGCCGCCGACAGCTGGGCGACCTCCGGGAAGCCGTGGGCCCCGACGATCAGGCGCCGCTGCAGCCCGCCGACCGCCACGCGTTTCTCGCGCTGGCAGCCCGTGGGATTCGGATCCACGGCGCTTGCGCCTTCTTCCAACCCCACGGCGAAGAGGCCGAACAGCCGCCAGCCGTAGAGCCGGGTGCGGCCGTCTTCGGCGCCTCCCAGCGTGGCGGCGCCGGCCTCGGGATGGGGGCACAGCGCGGGGTGTCCCTTGAGGCGGAGGACGTGAAACGCCACGGTGACGCGGACGTCACCGTTCAGACGATCACCCAGCGCGTCGAACAGCCGGGCGGCGCGCCGTCCCAGCGTGTCCCCGGCGGCCTCGACGTAGGCCCGCGCGGCCGCAAGGCACAGGCCCAGATGCGCCGCCGCCGGCGGCTCCCACGCCCAGGGCGCCGGCGGCGTCCGTGGCCCGCCGGGGTCCACCGGCGGGCGCAGTGACGGCGGGCCGCAGCGCGAGTTAACGGGCCAGTCGGGCGAGACGTCGCCTTCGGTTCCGTTGGCCATGAGATGCACCGCCCGGCTCCGGAAACCGGGCGGCGCCCCGTTCAAGGAATCGATGTGCCGCTCCAGGCTCCGCTCGACGATTCCGTGAATGCCCGGATCGAGCAGGTCGTTCTCGGGCGCGTCGCCGGTGCCGTGGATGGCGAACACGCTGAACGCGCCGGCCGGTCGAAACCCGACTCTATCCGAACCGTCCCGCGCTTGCTGGTCCACGCGCAACAGCGTCCAGGTGGGATCGACGGCGCGCTGCAGCGGATCGAGGCCGGCGGGCGGCGGCGCCGGCGGCGTCCACTCCGGCTTGTTGCGCGAGAACGCCTCGTAGCTCCGGTTCCGGGTGTGCCCCCATACCGCGGTCACCCCCCAGGCGGCGCGGGCGGGGCGCAGATCGGCATGGGCGTCGAGCAGCGCGCGCGCGAAGCGCGACACCAGGAACTCGACCATCGCCGTGTCGTAGCCCACCACCTGCGACACGTTCTGGTTGTACTGGCGCTCGGCGTAGAAGTGGCCGGGACCGGCGTGCGTGTGCGTGGCCGCCAGGATCAGCCGGTCGGCGCCGACCCCGGTCGCCTCCACGATGCGCTGGGCGGTGAGACGATGCAGGTTGGCCGAGATCTGCGGCAGGTCCGCGACCAGGAGCGCGAGCCGCTCGCCCGATCCATCCTCGAGCAGGAGCGCCCGCGCGTACAGCCGCAGCCGGTAGCCCGTCGCCCGCTTCCCCTCGGGACCGTTGCCGGCGAGTCCCACGCCGGGCGGGGGCGTGATGTCGGCCCGGCCGAAGCC
>JBOHSA010000079.1:0-22911 GCA_050732995.1 Gemmatimonadales bacterium
TTCGCTATTACGAGCGGCGGGGCTTGTTCGCGGCGCCGCGCCGCACGCCGTCGGGCTATCGCCAGTACGCTGAAGAGGCGGTGGACCGCCTGCGCTTCATCAAGCACGCGCAGGAACTCGGCTTCGCGTTGACGGAGATCCAGGAATTGCTGGGACTGCGGGTCCGGCACGGCGCCGCGTGCGACGCCGTCGAGCGCAAAACCAGACAGAAGATCCAGCTCGTCGAACAGAAGATCCGCGATCTCCAACGCATGAAGCGCACGCTGGACCGCCTGGCCGCGGCGTGTGCGGCGCGGCTGCCCACAGACGATTGTCCCATTCTCGAGGCACTGGAGGACCATGGCGTCGCCCGTCGGTAAGACCGTCCTCGCCGCAGCGGGGAGTATTGTCGCGGCCGTCGGCTCGGCTCTCTGCTGCGCCGGTCCGCTCGTGGCCGTCGCCGTCGGCCTGAGCGGCGCCGGGCTCGCCGCGACTTTCGAACCGCTACGACCCTACTTTGTGGCCGGCACGGTCCTCAGCCTCGGTATCGGCTTCGTCGTCCTGCGCCGAGAGGAGCGACGGGCGTGTGAGCCGGGCACGCTGTGCGCATCGACTGTCGCCCGCCGCCGCATGAAATCGGCTCTCTGGATCGCGACCGCCATCACGATCCCGCTGCTGACGTTCCCCTGGTGGTCGAAGTTCGTACTTGGTTAGGAGGGTGAACATGCTGTCATCTCTGAAGACTGGGCTGCTCCTGGCCTTCATCTGTCCGCTGTGCGGCGGAGGGGTCCAAGCAGCCGGTGCCCAAAACGTGCCCGTGGCGACTCAGGCTCCTGATACGGCGACCGTGAGGCTCCACATCTCCCGGATGACCTGCGGGAGCTGTCCGACAACGGCGCGCCTCGCGTTGAAGCGACTCCCCGGCGTCTATAGCGCCACGGTCACACTGGACGACAGCCTCGGCGTGGTGCGCTACGACCCGAAGCGGGTCACCCCATCTCGCCTCGCCGCCCACCTCACGCAGCTCACCGGCTTCGGGGCGACGATTCTCCCGGACTCGAGCAAGGCCTCGCGGCCATGACGGACGCGCGGGAGGTGACCATCGAAGTTCGGGGCATGACGTGCGATCACTGCGAGCGCTCAGTCTCCAAGGCGCTCCGATCTGTCCCTGGAGTCAAGGAAGTTCTCAAGGTCAGTCACGCCGGAGCTTTCGCGCGCATCACAGCGGGCCCAGAGGTCACGACCGACCGGATCGAGCGCGCCGTCGCGAAGGCGGGCTATCGCGCCCGGGTCAAGGACCAGCCGCACGGCCCCGAGAGTCCGGCGGTTTTCTCGCGCGGTGGGGGCGAGTTCGACCTCGTGATCGTGGGCGGCGGCTCGGCGGGCTTCGCCGCCGCGATCAAGGCGGCCGACCTCGGCGCCCGCGTGGCGATGGCCGAGGGCGCTACGCTCGGCGGCACCTGCGTCAACGTCGGCTGCGTGCCATCGAAGACCCTCATTCGGGCGGCCGAAGCGCAGCACCGCCGTGTGCACCATGGATTCCGGGGTGTTCCCACAACCGACGGCCGTACCGACTGGTCAACCGTGCGGGCGGAGAAGGACGCGCTTGTCGCCGAGCTGCGCCAGGCGAAGTACTGGAACGTGCTCCGCGCCTATCCGTCGATCACCCTGTTACAGGAGCGGGCCACCCTTGTCTCGAGCACGGAGGTCCGCCTGGCGAGCGGCCGTGCCCTGGGGACCCGCAAGGTCCTGGTCACGACGGGAGCCTCACCGTGGGCGCCACCGATCCCCGGCCTGGCCGAGGCCGGCTCCCTCGACAACGCCTCGGCCATGGCCCTGGAGCGCCTGCCGGAATCACTCATGGTGATCGGCGCGAGCGCCGTCGGTCTCGAGCTGGCGCAGATGCTCGCGCGGCTCGGCGTGCGCGTGACCGTGCTCGAAGCGCTACCTCGTGTCGTGCCCGCGGAGGACGCGGATATCGGAAATGCTCTGGGCGAGTATCTGCGGCAGGAGCGGCTCGAGGTTCACGTTGGGATCCAGCTGGACCGCGTCAGCCGAGACCAAGGCGGCTACGGCATCTCATTCCGCGAGGGTGGCGCGTCGCGGATCGCGCGGGCGGAGCAGCTGCTCGTCGCCACGGGCCGGCGAGCCAACACTGTGGGCTTCGGGCTCGATTCGCTCGGCGTCACCCTCGGAAAGAAGGGGGAGATCGTCGTCAACGAGTTCCTGCAAACCACGAACCCCGACGTATACGCCGCGGGCGACGTGATCGGCGACCCGATGTTCGTATATGTGGCGGCGTACGGCGGGGCACTAGCGGCTGAGAACGCGCTGACCGGGAATTCACGGCGGTATGATCTCACGGCGCTGCCCAAGGTAACGTTTACCGATCCAGCGGTCGCCTCCGCCGGGCTCACCGAGGACGAGGCGCGCGCCCACGGGATCGAGGTGCTCGTCTCACAGCTGCCGCTCGAGCATGTGCCCCGTTCCCTCGCGGCGCGGGACACCCGAGGGTTCGTCAAGCTCGTAGCGGACGCGTCCAGCCGGAAGATCATCGGCGCGCACATCATTGCCGCCGAAGCGGGCGAGATGATCACGGAGCCGGCGCTGGCGATCAAGCTCGGACTGACCATCGAGGACCTGACCTCGTCCTTCCACCCGTACCTTACGCTGTCCGAGGGGATCAAGCTCGCCGCCCAGGCGTTCACAAAAGACGTGGCGAAGCTCTCGTGTTGCGCGGCCTGAAGATCGTCCAGTAGAGAGCCCGTGCGTCCGGGAAATCACCGCGGGACGCTCTTCAGTCGACTCCGGAGAGCCGGTGTAGGTGGAAACCCGCGCCAGATCCAGAACGCCACCTGAGTGATGTACCGCTCCTGTCGGCGGTGCCGATCCCACGCGCCGAACAGCCGGATGCGATACGCACCGCCGCCCCAGCGTTGCTTCACAGTCTCCATGGAAAAGTCCTCCGGCAGCATTCGCTCCAGATAGATCCACAGCTCCCGGTCTCCATCATGCCGCCGCCACAGAACCGCGACCCGTACGCGCCTCCTCAGATTGTTCACGACTTGCTCGGGATCGCGCTGTTGCTCGAGATTGTGCTGCCGGAGGGCCTGAGGCACCTCGTGTTTGGACCGTGTAGCCATACGAATCACCTTCCCGATTTCCGCTCGTCACTCCGCTAGTGAACCCGCTCGTTACGCCGCTAGTGACTCCGGCGTTTCCACCGGAAATTCCACCGGCCTTTACGCGGGAACTAGCCTGGTCCGACGGCCCGCATTTTGGCCTGCCGGGGTTGACGGACGCCCACGGTGATTGTAAGATAACAGCTATAACACATTCTGGACAGCCGAATGGGCCGTGCACGCCCCGATCTGATCCGAGTCCTCGAGGAGAACCCCCCCGGCCCCCAGGCGGGGATCACCCTCGTACGCCGCCTCCGCACGCGTGAGTACCGAATCGAGATCGGCCCCCGGGGCTACCTCTCCCAGATCGAGGCCGCCGCCTTCCTCGGCAAGAGCCTCATGACCGTGAACCGGTACGTCCGACTCGGTTTGCTCAAAGACGTCACTCGTTATGGCATCTCGATGATCCAGCTCGCCGAGTTGCGGCGATTCCGGCGGGAGTACCTGGAGGGCGGCAAGGGAGGACGGCTGCGGCGTGGTTCCAGACGGGGGACGAAGCGCTCGTGACAGCGGGGAGCACGTCTGACACCGCTCCCAACCGTGGGGTGGCGGCCCTCATCGCGGCCTACGAGCGGCGCGCTGAGGAGGCCGACCGGGTGAACGCGACGGCGTCCCTGGGGCCGGTGTATCGCGCGGTGCTCGAGGACCTAACGGCGCTCACTGACGCATCTGACCACCCCTCGCCCATCGATGCGGGAGATCGGCTGCTGAACGTCGACGAAGCTGCCGCGGTCTTAGGGGTGACCCCGCAGTGGCTATACCGCCACGCGAAAGATCTGCCGTTTACCTGCTCGCTGTCCCGCAAGTGTCTGAGATTCTCGCGCGCCGGAATTCTGCACTGGCTGAAGGCCAGGCGCTCGTGACCATGGAGGAGCAATGAGAAACACCAGATGCTTGGGCCGCGTCTATCGGCGTGGCGCCGTGTGGTGGATCCAGTACTCATTCCGCGGGCGGAGGTACCGGGAGTCCTCGCGCTCGCCCAACCGATCGGACGGGGTGAAGCTGCTGCGTCGTCGGCTGGAAGAGATGGGCGCAGGCCGCCTCGTTGGGCCCGACACCGAGCGCGTCTCGTTCGAGGATCTCGTGGAGATGCTCCGGTCCGATTATCAGGTCAACGGGCGCCGTTCCTGGCGCCGCGCCGAGCCAGCCCTCGCCCACCTCCGCGCAACATTCGGAACGGTCCGCGCTGCCGACACCACCGCAGACAGGCTCGTTGCCTATCAGCGCGTCCGCATGGACGAGGGACCGGCCCCCGCCACCATCCGCTACGAGCTGGCGCTGCTGAAGCACATGTTCACGCTCGCGGTCGGCGCCGGACGCCTGACCTCCAGACCGAAGTTCCCATCGATCAATCCGGACAATCGGCGGACGGGATTCTTCGAGGAAGGCGACTTCCGGGCGGTGCTGTCGCAGTTGCCTGGGGACCTCCAGCCGGTGTTCGAGTTCGCCTATTACACGGGGTGGCGCGTGCCATCGGAGGTGTTGCCGCTGACGTGGCGCCGGGTGGACTTCGGGGCCGGTATCATTCGGCTCGAGCGATCCAAGACGGCGAAGCCCGCACCTTCCCGTTCACGGCGCTCCCGGCGCTGGCGGGACTCCTTCGACGTCAACGCGAGATTGCCAGCGCTCTCGAGCGGACCGGTTGTCGCGTCCCCCACGTGTTCCACCGCGACGGAAAAGCGATCAAGAGCTACCGTCGCGCCTGGATCTCGGCTTGCCGCCTGGCTGATTGCGCGGGGATGATTGCTCACGACCTGCGCCGAACTGCAGTGCGGAACTTGGTGCGCGCCGGAGTACCCGAGGCGATCGCGATGAAGCTCACCGGCCACAAGACGCGCAGCGTGTTCGATCGCTACAACATCGTGGACGAAGCGGATCTCGCTGAGGGCGTGGCGAAGCTCGCAGCGCTCCACGCAGAACGGAGAACGGGCACAATTGGGGCACAATCGGTGGGAGTAGAAGGACCAGAGCCGGTGAGCCCGACGCGGCCCAACCTCAGGCGCGAACGGCGGATGCGGCGAATGGCCAGGGGCAGAATCGAACTGCCGACACGCGGATTTTCAGTCCGCTGCTCTACCAACTGAGCTACCTGGCCGACCAAGCAGCAGGAGAACTTAGCGGACCCGACGACGCTGTGGGAGTCCTTCCGCTCGCCGCACGGACGCGGTAGGGTCCCCCATGCACGACCCCCACGAATTCCTCCGATCCCTCGCGATCGTCCTGGGCGTCGCCGCGGTCACCACCGTCGTCTTCCAACGGCTCCGCCAGCCGGTGGTTCTGGGCTACATCCTCGCCGGGTTGATCGTCGGGCCCCACGTCCCGGTCCCGCTCGTCGCCGACCGGGTCACCGTGCAGACCCTTTCCGAGCTCGGCGTGATCCTGCTGATGTTCTCCCTCGGCCTCGAGTTCAGCCTGCCCACGCTGGTGCGCGTCGCACCCACGGCCGGCGTGACCGCGGTGATTCAATGCGGCGTCATGACCTGGCTCGGGTTCCTCACCGGCCGGCTGTTCGGCTGGTCCGTGATCGAAAGCGTGTTCGCCGGTGCGATCGTCGCCATCTCGAGCACCACGATCATCGCCAAGGTGTTCGACGAGCAGCGCATCGGCGGCCGGCTGCGCGAGCTCGTCGTGGGCATCCTCCTCTTCGAGGATTTGATCGCGGTCGTGTTCTTGGCGGCGCTCACCACCGTGGCCACCGGGGCCGCCCTCTCGGCCGCGGCGCTCGCCCCCACCATCGGCCGGCTCCTGGGCTTCCTCGTGGTGCTGCTCGGCCTGGGCCTCCTCGTCATCCCCCGGCTCACGGGGTTCGTGACCCGGCTGGGACGGCCCGAAACCACCGTCGTCGCGAGCATCGGCGTGTGCTTCACCATGGCCTTCGTCGCCCAGGAAGCGGGGTACTCGGTCGCCCTCGGCGCCTTCCTCGCCGGGTCGCTCGTGGCTGAATCGGGACGCGGCCGCGAGATCGAGCACCTCATTCAACCCGTCCGCGACATGTTCGCGGCGATCTTCTTCGTCTCGGTGGGGCTGCTCATCGACCCGGGGCTCGTCGGCCGCCACTGGGGCGCCGTGGTCGCGCTGACCGGCGTCGTCGTCCTCGGCAAGATCACGAGCGTCGCGCTGGGCGCCTTCCTCACGGGCAGCGGGACCCGCACCGCGGTGCAGGCCGGAATGAGCCTCGCCCAGATCGGCGAGTTCTCGTTCATCATCGCCGGCCTCGGGCTCAGCCTCGGCGCCACGGGCGCCTTCCTCTACCCCGTCGCCGTCGCCGTTTCCGCGCTCACCACCCTCTCGACGCCCTGGCTGGTCCGCGTCGCGGCGCCGATCGCCGCGTACGTCGACCGCAAGCTGCCGCGACCCCTGCAGACCTTCGCCGCCCTGTACGGCAGTTGGATCGAGCGCGTGCGGGCGGGCGCGAGCCCGCGGCAAGCCGGGGGTCTGTGGCGGCTGGTCCGGCTGTTGGCGCTCGACGCCGCACTGTTGAGCGCGCTGATCGTCGGCGTCTCCCTCTCCCTCGACCCCGCCACGGCCGCGCTCGCGCGGACGCTGGGGCTGGGCCCGGCGCTCGCCCGCGCCCTGGTGATCGCGGGGGCCGGCCTGGCGGCGGCGCCGCTCGTCCTGGGCATCGGCCGGCTCGCCCATCGCATGGGCGTGACGCTGGCGGTGACGGCGCTCCCCACGCCGGCGCGCAAGGGCGACCTCGCCGGCGCGCCGCGGCGCGCGCTGGTCCTCACCCTGCAGCTCGCCATCACGCTGGCCTCGGGCATCGTCGTGCTCGCCCTCACCCAGCCGTTTCTGCCCAGCTACTCCGGGCTGCCGGTCGTGGTGCTGCTCGTCGCGGGATTCGGTGTGGCGATCTGGCGCAGCGCCGCGGACCTGGAGAGCCACGTGCGCGCCGGTGCGCACGCCGTGGTCGAAGCCCTGACCGCCTACGCCCGTTCCGAGAGGAGCACCGAGGAATCGCGGGCCCTGGTGGACGTCCATCGCCTGCTCCCTGGGCTGGGCGAGCCCGTGGCGGTCCAGATCGGGCCCGCGAGCCCGAGCGTCGGACGCAGTCTCGCGGAGCTGAACCTCCGCGGGCGCACCGGAGCCACTGTGCTCGCGATTTCCCGGGGTGGAGAGTCCGTCGCCGTGCCGGAGGCGGGCGCGCGGCTCGACGCGGGAGACGTCGTGGCCCTCGCGGGCACGCACGACGCCATCGCGGCCGCCAAGTCCGTCCTGCTCGGCTGACCCCCTGACCCCTACGGTCTCGGCGGCAGGATCGGGCACGCCCCCACGCAGTCCCCGACTTTGGGAGGAGCGCCGGTAAACGTGCCCGCGGCCGAGAGCTCGTCCGCCTGGGTGATCTTCACCTTGCCCACGCGCTCCGTCATGCGCCGCAGGACCCGGCCCGTGGCGGGGTCGCGGATCTCCCGGCCCGCCCGCAGAATCACGTACTCGGCGCCGACGCGGATGCCGTCCTTGGTGCCCTTGTTGATGATGATCTCGTTGTCCGTCACGTCCGCGATGAGCGCCTGGATCTCGATCTTGGTCTCCGGGATGCGCTCGTGGGCGGCGACGAGCTGGCCGGTGAGGCTGTCCACGGCGCCGCGCGTCGCCTCGCCGATGATCGTGTTCTGGAAGTTCGAGCTTCCCATGTCGAACGCGCCGCCCGCCGCCACGCCGCCCACCGCCGCGCCCCCGACGAGCGTCATGCCGGAGCGCTTCGAAGCTCCCTTCCCCGTCGCCACCGCGAGGATCTCGGCCGTCGTCGTGCTCACGACGCGGGCGTCGATCGCCACCACTGCCTTCGCCTCCTTGCGCCCCAGGCCCCCGAGTCCGATACCGCCCACGCGGACGCCGCCCGCCGCCCCACCCACGCCCAGTTTCTTGTCGTCGCGGCCGAACTCGGTGATCGACCCGATCACGATCGCGTCCACGCCCAGCAGCTTGGCGAGCTGGACGGCCGAGGAGGCGTCGGCCCGGCCGCTCTGCTGGAAGTTCTGCTCCCGCAGCACCTGGTCGAGCTGCTTGCGCTCGATCACCGCATAGGTCCCGTTGCGCACCAGGTTGGTGACGATCATGTCGGCGATGCCTTTGCCGATGTCCTGGTCGCTGCCGAAGATGTCGACGACGTAGGCGTGGACGGTCGCGTAGTCGAAGTCGAGCACGGCGACCCGCCGCTTCGGGAGGGCGGCGGGCGCCTGCGCCAGGAGGGGCCCCACCACCAGGGTGGGCAGCAGCACGGAGAGGATCGCGCGCTTCATGGACGGCTCCATCGCGGGGGAATGAGCTCTGCGGCCAAAGCTAGTGCCCACCGAGTCGCCTGCAACCGGTGACGCGCCGGCTTTGCCGGCCGGCGCCGGCGCTGGTAGCTTGCCCCGCATGGCTGACCAGCGGTTTCGCACCCTGACTCTGCTCGAGCATCCGCTGATCCAACACAAGCTGACCCTGCTGCGGGACCGCCGCACGACGACCAAGGACTTCAAGCAGCTGGTCAACGAGATCGCCATGCTCATGGCGTACGAGGTGACCAAGGACCTCCCGCTCGAGCCGGTCGAGATCGAGACGCCGCTCGAACGAACCCGCGGCGCGCAGGTGGCGGGCAAGAAGCTCACCCTCGTCCCGATCCTCCGGGCCGGGCTGGGCATGGTGGAGGGGATCGCCCAGCTCATTCCGTCGGCCCGGGTGGGGCACATCGGCCTGTATCGCGATCACGGGACGCTCCAGCCGGTGGATTACTACTTCAAGATCCCCTCGGGCGAGCAGGATCGGGCGTTCTTCGTGCTCGACCCCATGCTCGCCACGGGGGGCTCGGCCGTGGCGGCGGTCGCCGCGTTGAAAAAGGCGGGGGCGCAGCGGATCCGGTTTCTCTGTCTCGTCGCCGCGCCCGAGGGGGTGCGCCGCATGGTGGAGGCCCATCCCGACGTCCCCGTGTTCGCCGCCGCGCTCGACCGGGAGTTGAACGTCAAGGGCTACATCCTCCCGGGCCTGGGCGACGCCGGGGATCGGCTGTTCGGCACCCGCTAGTTGACAGATTTTGTCAGATCACTAGATTGTGACCTAAATCATCACAATCTGGAAAAGTGACGAGAAATGTCAACTATCTACTACGCGCTCATCGCCGATGCAATCGCCTCCCGCGACTTGCCGCCGCGCGCCCGGCGCCGGCTCCAGGACGCCGTACGCCACACCCTCCCCGAGTTCAACCGCCGCTGGCGCCCCCACCTAGCCGCCCGCTTCGCCGTCACGCTGGGCGACGAGATCCAGGGCCTCCTCCACCACCCGGGGCCCATCTGGGAAATCGCCCACGGCATCCGCCTCACGCTCCCGCAGGTCGAATGGATCGTCGCGTGCGGCCGCGGTCCGCTCACCACGCGCCTGTTCCCGCATGCCGCAGCACCGGAGCTCGACGGACCCTGTTTTCATGAGGCCCGCACGGCGCTGGAGCGGGCGAAACGGGACCACCAGATCCTGGCCTTCAGCGGCTTCCCCGACGATCGCCTCGCCCCCCTGGCGAGCTACTACTCGGCGTTGTACTGGAGCTGGACCCGGCGCCAGCGGGAGGCGGCGACGCGCTGGCGCTGGATGGCCACCGGCCGGGACGCCCCGCCCGGCGCCCGCGAGCGCCGCCACCCGAGCGCCCGCTCCCACCTCCGCCGCCGCATGGCCTGGCCTCTCGTGGCCGCCGGGGATAAGATGTTCCGGGCCCTCCTGGAGGCATGAGTGAATCCGCTGCTCGTCCTGCCCGCGCTTGCCTACACCGTCGTCGCCGTCCTGCTGCCGGGACAGGTGGACACCCACCGCCGGGGCGTGACGCTGCTCCTGACGGAGGCCTTGATCCTGATCGCGCTGGTCGCGCTGGGTCGCCTCATGGGCGGGCTCGCGGTGCCCAGCGCCAACGGCCTGTACTGGGGCCGGGTGCTCCTGCTCGCCACCGCCTACCTCTATGTCTGCGGCCGGGGCGTGGTGCTGGTGCGCGCGCTGCTGGAATTGCACTCCCTCCAGATGCGCCGCGAGGAGGATCGCTCGTCCGGCGCGATCGACCTCGCCCGGGGCCGCGCCATCGGCGTGCTCGAGCGCGCGCTGGCCCTGACTCTGGTGCTGCTCGGCGAGTTCGGCGCCTTGGGCTTGATCGTCGCCGCCAAATCCCTCGCCCGCTTCAAGGCCTTGGAAGACCGCGAATTCGCCGAGTATTTCCTGATCGGCACCCTCGGCTCGCTGCTCTTGGCCGTGCTGGGCGGCTTGGGGGTGAAGCTGGTGATGTGACCGGCAAGCGCGTGGGAGGTGGGATGTGTGGTGGGGGAAAACGGTCCCCTGCAAAGTGCCGCCTTGCCAGCTTATCCCCCCCCCCCTCCCCCCCACCCCCATAATCCCACGCCTTTCGGGTCCCCCGCGCAACCCTTTCCCTCCCATCCGTGTCGCATGGTTGAGCACAGGCGGCCCCCCTCCCCACTCTCGGGCCCGGAGCGTCGTGGACGAACGTGACCTGATCGCCCGAGTCCGCGCCGGGGACGGCGCCGCCGAGCGGGCGCTGTACGATGCGCACGTGGACCGCGTCTATCGCCTGGCCTACCGGCTGGCGGGGGACGACGATCTCGCCCGGGACTTCACGCAGGAGACGTTCATCCGGGCGTTTGATCGGCTCCACACCTTCCGCGCCGAGTCGGCGCTCTCGACTTGGCTGCATGCGATCGCCACGTCGGTAGCATTGAACGGTCTGCGGAAGCTAAAGCGGTTCCGGGCGCGCGAGATCGAGCTGGAGGAGGGGGAGACGGTGGCGGGTGGTCCGCGCCGGTCGGAGCCGGACCTGAAAGTGCGGCTCGAGCGGGCGATCGACTCCCTGCCGGAAGGATATCGCACGGTGTTCGTGATGCACGACATCGAGGGATACACTCACGAGGAGATCGGCGTGGCCCTGGGCGTCGAGACGGGAACTTCGAAGGCGCAGCTGTCCCGCGCACGGGCCAAGCTGCGCGATGCGCTGGCGGATTTCGCCGGGGAGTGGGTGTCATGATGGACGACAGGTTCGACGACCAGCTGCGCGAGGCGGCGCAGGACTACCACCGCCCGCCCGCCACGCCCCGGGAAGAGCTCTGGGCCAGGATCGAGGCGGCGCGCACGGCGCGCCGCGAGATGAAGCCCGTGGTCGTGCTCCGGCCCTGGCTGCGCTGGGGTCTCGGCATCGCGGCGATCCTCGTCCTGGGCATCGGGATCGGGCGCTGGACGGCCGGGCCGGGGCGGGGGCGCGGCGTGCCGCCGGTCGCCCAGTCGGAGGGGCGGGACCGGGGCGACGCGAGCAGCGTCGCGTACCGCGTGGCGGCGACCCAGTACCTCAGCCGTACCGAAGCGTTCCTCACCGACTTCCGGACCCGGGCGCGGGTCGGCGCGGGGCGTCCCGACGGACGGTTCGCCGCGTCGGCCAGAGACCTCCTGACCCTCACTCGTCTGATGCTCGATTCGCCGGCGGCGGACGATGCGCGGCTCCGGGCGCTGCTCGAGGACCTGGAGCTCGTGCTGGTGCAGATCGCGCGGCTCACCGATGGCGGCACGGCGGAGGAAGTGGACCTGATCACGCAAGGACTCGAACACCGAGGCGTATTGACCAAGCTGCGCACGGCGATTCCCGCCGGGCCGGCGCCGGCAAGCGCGCAAGGAGAACTCTGATGCACCCGATGTCGTTGCTGCTCGCGGCCGTCGCACTGACCCAGGACCCCGTGTGCCCCCCCCCCCTCCCCCCCCCCTCCCCCCCGAGCATCCCGGAGCCGATCCTCCGCGTCCGCGTGCCGCGGGTCGCGATCTCGGCGGCCGGGCAGGCACTGGTCCAAGCCCACGCGGCACTGGTGGCGGCGATGCCGGCCGTGGAGCCGTCGCTCGTCCGGGCCCAGGCCGCGCTGACGGCGACGGCCCCCGCTCTCGAGCCCGCACTGCTGCAGGCCCGCGTGGCGCTGGCAGAGTCGGGCATCGGGCTCACGGAGCTGGCGACGCCGGTCGCGTCCCTGCTCGCGGTCGAGCCACCCCCGCCGAACGCCCAGCAGGATCCGGCGGACTCGCTCTACCGGGCGGCGCGCCGGGCGCTCAACCGCAACGACTACAGCACGGCTGCAGACCTGTTCCGCCGGATCCACGAGCGTTATCCAGGCTCCAGCTACGCCGCCGACGCTCTCTACTGGCAAGCGTTCGCGCTGTATCGCAACGGTCGGCTCGAGGCAGCCCGGGCCCGGCTCGAGGATCAGAAGCGGCGCTATCCGCAGGCCGCGACGCGGGGCGACGCGGAAACGCTGGCGACCCGCATCGACGGGGAGCTCGCCCGCCGCGGGGATGAGGCCGCCGCGCGGCGGGTCAACGTGCGGGCGGCGCCCGCCCCACCCGTCGGGCCCGGTCCTGCGGGGACGCCTCCCCGGGCGGCAGTCCCACCTGGGGCACCCGAGGATGAAGACGACGACATCCGCGTGGCGGCGCTGAACGCGCTGCTCCAGATGGATGCCGAGCGGGCGATCCCGATTCTCAAGCAGGTGCTGGCCCGCCGTGATGCCGGCTCGGTGACGCTCCGCCGCAAGGCGATCTTCCTCATCTCCCGGAAGCGCACGTCGGAGACGGCCGGGCTCCTGCTCGCCGCGGCGCGCACCGATCCCGATGCCGAGGTCCGCCAGCAGGCGGTGTTCTGGCTGTCGCAGGTGCCGAGCGAGGAGGCGGTGACGGCGCTCGACTCCATCCTGCGCTCCTCGAACGACCCCGAGCTGCAAGACAAGGCGGTCTTCGCCCTGTCGCAGCACCGCAGCGAGCGGGCCGGCGCGATCCTGCGCACTTACGCCGAGCGCCGCGATGCGCCGACGGAGGTGCGGGAGAAGGCGATCTTCTGGCTCAGCCAGCACCGCTCGGCCGAGAACTCGACGTTCCTGCGCACCCTGTTCACCCGGCTCGAGACCGAGGAACTGAAGGAGAAGGTGCTGTTCGCCCTGTCGCAGATGCGGGGCGAGGAAAACAGTCGCTGGCTCCTGGAGGTCGCCCAGAACGGCCGGGAGAGCATCGAGATCCGGAAGAAGGCGCTGTTCTGGGCGGGCCAGGGCCGCGCGCCCATCGCCGACCTCGTCGCGTTGTACGGCAGCATCGACAACGCGGCGATGAAGGACCAGCTCATCTTCGTGTACGCGCAGCGCCGGGAGAGCGCCGCGGTAGACAAGCTGCTCGAGATCGCGAAGACCGAGCCCGACCGCGAGCTCCGGAAGAAGGCGCTGTTCTGGCTGGGCCAGTCGCGCGACCCCCGCGTCGCCGAGCTGCTGCTCCAGATCATCAACCAGCCGTAACGAACGCGGCACGTGGAGGGCGGAATGCGCAACGTGATCTGGGCGGCGAGCCTCCTCCTCGGCGGCGCGGCGATCGCGGCCGGTCAGTCGCTCGAGCGACGGATCGCCGACGCCCCGGACGGGGAAGTCCGGTTCAGCTTCGCGGCGCGACCGGGCGTCTACGGCAACGGGAGAAACATCATCACCTGGGACTGCGACTCGGGCCGCTGCCGGAGCCAGCAAGTGCAGGGCAACTGGTCGGACATGGACCGGGACGACTGGCGCACGGCCTGTGACTCGGGTCCCGTGCGCGTGGCCCTCACCAAGCGCGGTCGCGACGTCACGCGACTCCGCGTGTCGGTCGGCGGTGGCGGGCGGACCGGCGCCTCGGACGTCACGGATCTCGGCGCCGTCGGCACCGGGGAAGCGGCGCGGTATCTGCTCGCGCTGGCGCGCACGGCGCCGTCGGAGGCGGGCGACAAGGCCGCCTTCGCCGCCACCCTCGCCGACAGCGTCACCGTCTGGCCCGAGCTGCTGCGGATCGCGCGGGACGAGGCGGTGCCGCGCCGCACGCGCCGCACCGCAGTGTTCTGGGTGGGGCAGGCGGCCGAGGAGGCCGCGACCCGCGGCTTGGACGAGCTGGTGGGAGAAGGCAGCCAGGACCGGGAGGTTCGGGAGGCGGCCGTCTTCGCCTTGTCCCAGCGGCCGCGTGAGGAAGGCGTCCCCGCCCTGATCCGCATCGCCCGCACCCACCGCGATCCCGAGCTGCGCCGCAAAGCCCTCTTCTGGCTGGGGCAGTCGGGAGACCCTCGGGCGCTGGCGCTGTTCGAGGAGCTGCTGACAAAGCCCTGACACCGCGGGCTTGCCGCCGCCGTCGCCTCGATGCAACCTAGCATGCCCGCAGCGCATCTTTCTGGCTGAACCGGGCAGACGTGACATTTCCACCTGAGGCCGTCTCATGCTCTTGCTGGCCCTGCTGCTCCAGGTCTCTCCCCCTCCCCCCCCCCCGGCCCCGACGGCTCCGGCCCTCGTCGACACCTCGCTACTCCGTCATGCGGACGGCCGGGTAGCGCGCACGGTCGCTGCGGCGCGCACGCCCCGCGCCCCCCAGCTCGACGGCCGGCTGACCGAAGCTGCCTGGACCCTGGCGAGTCCCGCGACCGGCTTCACGCAAATGGATCCGCACGAGGGGCAGCCCGCATCCGAATCGACCATGGTGTACATCGTGTACGACGACGTCGCGATCTATGTGGGCGCGCGCCTGTGGGATAGCGAGCCGCACCGGGTCGAGCGCCGCCTCAGCCGGCGCGACGGC
Organism: Gemmatimonadales bacterium; assembly: GCA_050732995.1. Lineage (GTDB taxonomy): Bacteria > Gemmatimonadota > Gemmatimonadetes > Gemmatimonadales > GWC2-71-9 > JBOHSA01. The sequence continues at coordinate 14,739 of JBOHSA010000079.1, forward strand.
TTCGTCGAGAGCGACAAGTTCTTCGTCAACTTCGACAGCTATCACGACCACCGCTCGGCGTTCGAGTTCGCCGTCACGCCCGCCGGTGTGAAGCAGGACGACATTACCAGCAACGACTTCTTTTTCGGGGACCGCTCCTGGGACCCCGTGTGGGACGTCGCGACCACCGTCGATTCGCTCGGCTGGACGGTGGAGATGCGGATTCCCTTCTCCCAGCTCCGCTTCCCCCCGGTGCGGGAGCAGCTCTGGGGGGTCCAGTTCTTCCGCACCGTGTTCCGCAAGAACGAGCAGACCATGTTCGAGTTCAAGCGGAAGGACGAGACCGGGTATGCCTCGCGCTTCGCCCACCTCGTCGGGCTGCGCGACATCCCGCCCCCCAAACGGCTCGAGGTGCTCCCCTATACCGTGGCGCGCGGCACGCACCACCGGCAGGACGACCTCGCGGACCCGTTCGACGACGGCAGCGTCTATTTCGGCGGCGCCGGGCTCGACGTGAAGTACGGGGTGACGTCCAACCTCACGCTCGACGCCACGTTCAACCCCGATTTCGGGCAGGTGGAAGCGGACCCGGCGGTCGTGAACCTCACGGCGTTCGAGCTTTCGTTCGAGGAGCGCCGGCCCTTTTTCGTGGAGGGGGCCAACATCTTCGAGTACGGGCCGAGCGGTGGGTTCATTTTCTTCGGGGGGACGCCGCGCATGTTTTACACGCGCCGGATCGGGCGTCCGCCGGTCCTCGACGTCAACGCCCCGAGCGGCGGCTACGTGGACGCGCCAGGCAACAGCACCATCCTCGGCGCCGCGAAGCTCTCGGGCCGCACGGCGGCCGGCTGGTCGGTCGGCGTGCTCGATGCCGTCACCGCCCGCGAGCACGCGACGGTCGATTCGGCCGGCGTGCGCCGCTCGATCGAGACGGAGCCGCTCACCAACTACTTCGTGGGACGCCTGCGGCGCGAATTCGGCGGCGGGCGCTCCGCCGTCGGGATCCTCGCCACCGCCGTCAACCGGGACATCGAGACCGCGGACCTCCGCAGGCTCCGGTCCCAGGCGTACGCTGCCGGGATCGACTTCCTGCACAAGTGGGGGAACAACGCGTACGCCGTTACGGGCTCGCTGGAGCTCGCCCACGTGCGGGGCGACACTCTGGCGATTCAGGCCACGCAGCGCTTCCCCTCGCGGTATTACCAGCGCCCCGACGCGCAGGCGTTCGAATACCGGCCCGACCGCACGTCGCTCACGGGCGTGTCGGCCGACTTCACCGTGAACAAAGAAGGGGGCAACACGAACTGGGGGATCGGCGGGAGCACGACGACCCCGGGGTTCGAGGTGAACGACCTCGGCTTTCAGACACGGGTCGACCGGATCAGCGCGGCCACCTTCCTCGGCCATCGGTGGACCAAGCCCGGAAAGGTGTTTCGCCAGGCTTCGGTCAGTTTCTCCACCGGACCGAGCTGGAACTACGACGGCGACCCGATCCAGCGATCCCTTTCGATGTTCCACTTCGGGCAGTTCCTGAACTACTGGGGCTACAACGTGTTCGTGAACCGGACCCTGCAGGTGTTGGACGACCGCCTGACGCGCGGTGGCCCCGCGACGGAGGAGCCGGCCGCCTGGTTCGGCTTCATCGGTTTCTTCTCGGACGGCCGACAGGCCGTGACCGGCGGGGGGAACGCCTCCTACAACGAAGATGCGACCGGCGGCTGGTTCCTCAATCTGGGCCCCAACCTCTCGGTGCGCCCGAGCGGGGCCGTCACACTGAGTGTCTCGCCCAGCTACTTCACGGGACGGACGACCGCGCAGTTCGTGCGGGCGCAAACCGATGCGTTCGCCACCGCGACCTACGGGCGGCGCTACATCTTCGGCACGCTGCGCCAGCGCGGCGTGGACGTGACCGTGCGACTCAACCTCACGATGTCGCCGACGCTCACCTTTCAGCTCTACGCCCAGCCGTTCACCTTCGCGGGGAACTTCGGGGAGTTCAAGGAGCTGCGGGCGCCGCGCACCTTCGCCTTCGACGTCTACGGGGTCGACAATGGTTCGACGCTCACCCCCGGCGACCCCGCGGTCTGTGGTGGTGCCGGCCCGACCGAGTGCTACGGCATCGATCCCGACGGGGGCGCGGGCCCGGCACCCGGGTTCGCGCTGTCCAACCCCGATTTCCGCACGCGCTCGCTCCAGAGCAACGCCGTGCTGCGCTGGGAGTATCGGCCGGGGTCCACCCTGTTCCTCGTCTGGACGCAGCACCGGGGCAGTTTCGTCCCCTACGACCCGGCGTTCAGCGCGCGCCGCGACCTGGTGGACGAACTGCTGCTCGACCGCCCCACGAACGTGTTTCTGGTGAAGCTGAACTACTGGCTGAGCCTGTAACTACGTGGGCGGTGGGGAGTGGGGCGTGGGCTCCTCTCCCACCCCCACCACACACTTCCCACGCCGTTATGTTGTTGCCATGTCGTTCTGGAGTTTGCGCCGCGGCGTCGTCGCGGCGATCGTGACAGCCCTCGGCCTGCTGCTGGGCTGGGCGGCGGTCGTGCTGGCCGTGGCGATCAACGCGTCGCGCGACCAGCCCGCCACCGCCGACGCGATCGTCGTGCTGGGCGCCGCCCAGTACAACGGGCGCCCCTCCCCCGTCTTCCGGGCACGCCTCGACCACGCAGCCGCCTTGTATCAGCGCGGCTCGGCAGCGGTCGTCCTCGTCACCGGAGGCGTGGGCCTAGGCGATACGTTGAGCGAAGCGGAGGTGGGACGCCGCTACCTCGTGCAGGGTGGGCTGCCCGCCGACGCCGTGACGGCGCTCCCCGCCGCCGCGACGACCTACGCCTCGCTCCGGGGTGTGGCACGCTGGTTCCAGGGACGCGAGAGCCGGCGCGTTCTGTTCGTGAGCGACGGCTTTCACATGCTGCGGCTCCGCATTCTCGCCCGTCGCCTCAAACTCGCACCGTTCACGTCGGCCGCTCCTGGGTCTCCGATCCGGTCCAGCGCCCGCCAGAACACGACCTACATGCTGGCCGAGGGGCTCAAGGTGCCGTTCGCCTGGGCCTTCCAACGCTGAGAGGTGCCTGATGCAGCTCGCCAGCCGGCGCGTCTTCACAGGCCGGGTCATCGGGCTCGACGTCGATACCGTCCGCTACCCCGACGGTACCACAGGCGAGATGGAGATGATACGGCACCCGGGGGCGGCCGCCGTGGTGCCGATCGCTTCCGATCCGACCGGCGCCGATCCCACGCTGCTGTTGATCAAGCAGTACCGCTACGCCGCCGGTGGGAATGTGTGGGAGATCCCCGCCGGCCGGCTCGGGCCGGATGAGGACCCCGCGACCTGTGCCCGCCGTGAGCTGCTCGAGGAAGTGGGAGTGACCGCCGGGCGCCTGGAGCATCTTACTACTATCTGGACCACACCCGGGTTCACCGACGAACGCATTCATCTCTTCTGGGCCGCCGACCTGAAGGCCGGGGTCCATGCGCGGGAGCACGACGAGTTCATCGAGGTGGTGCCGCGGCACCTGTCGGACGTGCTCGACGGAATTCGCGCAGGCGAGGTGTGTGACGGTAAAACGGTCTCAGCCATCCTCTACCTGGCGAGGTTCACTTTGAGAGTGTAGCCTTGCGCTGTCCCTGGCGGAGGACAAGATTGGCGCAGGCCAAGTTAGCTGTCAAACCGTAACGTGCTTGCGATCATCGCCTTACGATAACGACATCCCTAGGTATGGTTTCTGCCGTAGCGTGAAATGACGGGAGGCACGTCGTCTAGCGTCCTTTATGTTTCCGTCTGAAACGCTGGAGTACGCCATGCGGGTTGCCCTAAAAAGCAGGCCACAGATCGATGGAGCGGGAGAGTCGGCGCGGGCCGTCGACCGGCAGACCCTCCACGAGCTCGAGGACGGGCGCGTGGTGCAGCGGCACCTGGGCGGCGACCCGCAGGCGTTCGGGGCCCTCGTGGACCGCTACCAGACCCGCTTGCTCAATTTCATCAACCGCACGATCGGTGACCGGGAACGGGCCGAGGACCTGGTACAGGAGGTCTTCATCCGCGTGTTCCGACACCTGCACCGGTTCGATCAGACCAAGAAGTTCTCGACCTGGATCTACACGATCGCGTCGAACCTAGCCAAGAACGAGCTCCGGAACCGGAGCCGGAACCCCCTGGTCTTGTTCCAGACCATCAAGAAGAACTGGGAAGCCGATCACCGGCCGCTCCAATTCGAGGACACGACCGCGCGACCGGACGATCTCTACCGCAAGCGCTACCTCAAGGATGCCGTCACCCAGTGCGTCGGCCAGTTGCCCGAACATCACCGAGCAGTGTTTGTCCTGCGGGAGCTCGAAGGCAAGAGCTACCAGGAGATTGCCGAGATAACGGGCTGCAACCTGGGAACAGTGAAAAGCCGCCTCAACCGGGCCCGGAACAGTTTCGCCCATCTCATCGGGCCCATGCTGGACTAAGCCCAGCCACCCCTTGCTCCCCTGCGGGGAGCGGAGGGGAGGGGGGGGGGGGAGAGGGGGGAGGGGAAAGGGGAGGGAGAAGGGAGGGGGGAGGGGGAAGGGGGGGACCTCGGGAACTCCATCGGTCCCCCGCGGTACTAAGCCCACCTGATGGACTGCGCTCAGTTTCTCAATCGCTACACCGACTTCCGCGATGGGCTGATCAGCGCCTCGCGCGAGCGCCGCAACTTCGAGCGCCACCTCGCGTGTTGCGCCCGATGCCGCGATTACGACGCGGCGGTGCGTCTGGGCGTACGGGCGCTGCAGTCGGTCGAGACGATCCATCCGTCGCCCGATTTCCGCCGCCGACTGGAGCGGCGTCTCGATCGCGAGCGGGCGGCGACCGGACCGGTGTTGGCGGGGCGGGCGGGCGTCGCCGCGGCCCTGCTGTTCGCCGTAGCGCTGAGTCTAGTGGCGCTGGAAGGGGTGGTCCGGCGGCCGCAGATGGCGCGCGCGCCCGCCCTGCCACCCGTGCCCTTCCCCCAGCCCGTGGCCCAGGCCGGCGTGCCGTTCGTCACCTTCCAGGATCCGCGGGCGGGCGTGGCGCCGAGCCCGTACGGCGCCCTTCAGATCGAGCCCGTCAGCGCCGGTCGCTAGCCGCCCCCGTCGTGCGGGCGCGCGCGCGCCCACCTTTCTTCCCCTATGTGCCAGCGGTAACTTCCGACCGATATGGGAGTTCTCGCCTTCGACACGCTCTTGCGAGGCCTCAAGCGGGGGGGGGGAGGCGGGGCAGGCCCGCTCGACCCGGTCTATTATCTCCATGGGGACGAGGACGTCCTGAAGGACGAGGCGATCCAGGCTCTGCTGGAGGCCGCCCTCGACCCTGGGACCCGCGACTTCAATCTCGACCAGCGCTGCGCCGAGGACCTCGACCCGCAGGGCTTCGACGCCCTGGTGAACACTCCCCCAATGCTCGCCGGCCGCCGCGCGGTGATCGTCCGGGGCGTAGAGCTGTTGAAGAGGAAGGCGGCCGTTCGGGCGGCGCTGCTCCGCTATCTCGCCACGCCCAACCCGACCACCCTCCTCGTCCTCGTCCAAGGCGCGGCGGAGAAACCCGAGGCCGACATCGCCGCTCGCGCCACCGCCGTCGAGGCCGAGCGGCTATCCCCCGATCGGGTGCCGCGCTGGCTCGCGCACCGCGCGCGACACCTCGGTGTCGCCATCGAGCCGGCGGCGGCGGAGCTCTTGGCCGTAGCGGTGGAGCACGACCTCACGGCGCTCGTGCCGGAGCTGAACAAGCTGGCGGGCCTCGCCGCCGATCGGCCGATCACGCCGGCGGACGTTCGGGCGCTGGTCGGCGTGCGGCACGGGGAGACGGTGTATGATCTGGTCGACGCGGCGCTCGAGCGCCGACCGGCGGTGGCGGCCCACCTGGTCGAGCCGATACTGGCGCAGGCCGGCATGACGGGCGTGAAGCTCGTCACCGCGCTGGGCACGGCCTTCGTCGGCACGGCGCTGGCCCGCGCGGAGCTGGACGGGGGTGTGCCGCGCGCGCGGCTCGCCGACGCTGTGTTTCGGCATCTGCTCGCGGTCCGACCCTATGGCGTGCGGAATTGGAAGGACGAAGCGCGGCGCTGGGCCCGCGCGGCGGAGCGGTGGACCGGGGCCGAGCTGTCGCGCGCGCTGCGCCGCCTGCTCGCGGCGGACCGGGCGCTGAAAGGAACCACGGTCACCGACGACCGGGGGATCGTGATGCAGCTGGTGCTGGAGCTCGGCGTGACGGCGCGGGAGGCGGCGTGAACGCGGTCAGGCGGTCGGGCGGATTGGCGGTTGGCATCGCCGCGGCGCTGTTGACCGCCGGACCGGCCGACCGGCTGACCGCCCAAAGCGACCCCCGCTTGCAGGAAGCCATCCGCCTCGCCCAGGCCGGCCGGCAGGATTCGGGAATCGCGCTGGTGAACCGCCTGCTCGCCGCGCTGCCGCCGGCGGACTCGCTCTACGCCGAGGCCCTGTACACGGCGGGGATTCTGTCGTTCAACCCGCGGACCATCACGACCCACCTGCAGCGGGTGGTGGTCGAGTACGGCCGCTCGGCGTGGGCCGACGATGCGCTGCTGCGGCTCACCCAGTTCTATTTCGCGCAGGACGACGCCGCGTCCACCGTGCAGACGGCCGAGCGGCTGCGGCGGGACTATCCCGACTCCCCGCTGCGGCCCCGCGCCGCGTTTCCCGCCGCCCGGGCCTACTTCACCCTGCATGACGAGACCCAGGGCTGCGCCCTGATCCGGGAGGCGCTCGACGGCGCCGGGGAGGACGTGGAGTTCAAAAACCAGGTGAGCTTCTACGCAGCGCGCTGCGCGGCCGTCCCGCCGCCGGCCCCGGCGGCTTCTCTCCCGGCCCCCCCCCCTCCGGTCCCGACCGACAGTACCCGGCCCGCGGGACCCGCGAGTGCCGCGCCGACGTATGCCGTGCAGGTGCTCGCCGTGAAGCAAGTCAGCCAGGTAGACGAGATGCTTACCCGGCTGAAGGTAATGGGCTTCGACGCCCGGGTGGTGCGGGACACCAGCGGGTTGTTCAAAGTTCGAGTGGGGCGCTACCCGACGCGGGAGGAGGCGCAACGGGCGCAGGCACGGCTCAAGACACGCCTCGGGGGGCAGCCGTTCGTGGTGGAGGAGCCGTGAGCACGCGCGTGATCCCCACGCCGGACACGCCGCTGATGCAGCAGTACCGCGAGATCAAGGCGCGTTACCCGCAGACGATCCTGTTTTTCCGGATGGGCGACTTCTACGAGATGTTCGAGGACGACGCCCGGGTGGCGGCCCGCGACCTCGGGCTCACGCTCACGTCCCGCAACAACGGCGGCGCGGCCGACGTCCCGCTCGCGGGCGTGCCGGTCAAGGCGGCCGCTGACTACCTCCGCCAGCTGATCGCCAAGGGGCACCGCGTGGCGATCTGCGAGCAGGTGGAAGACCCGAAGCTCGCCAAAGGCTTGGTGCGGCGTGAGGTGGTAGAGACGGTGACGCCCGGGACGGTCCTTGCGGAGGATTGGCTCGCCCGCAACCGCAACAACTACCTAGTGGCGCTCGATCCCCGCGGCACGGCCGCGGGGCTGGCGGCGCTGGACCTGACGACCGGGGAACTGGTGTTGGAGACGGTGCCGCCGGCGGAGCTCGGCGCGGCCCTGGCGCGGTACGAGGCGCCCGAGCTGGTGCTGCCCGTCGGCGCGCCGGCGGTGCTGGCCGAGGCCGCCGCGCGCAGCGAGCGCGAAGCGTGGGAGTTCGATCCGGAGCTCGCCCGCGAGGATCTGGCGCGCGCGTTCGGGCTCGCGTCACTCGACGGGCTGGGCGTCGAGCCGTCCGACCGCCCGGCGGTGGGGGCGGCGGGCGCGCTGCTGCGCTACGCCCGGGAATTGAAACCGGGCGGCTTGCCGCACCTCGCCCGGCCGAAGATCCTGCGCGGCGGCGATGTGCTGCCGCTCGACGAGATGACGCGGCGCAATCTCGAGCTGGTGGAGCCGCTCCGCCCGGGGGCGACCGGCACCACCGTGCTCGAAGTGCTGGACCGCACCCTGACGCCGATGGGCGCCCGGCTGCTGCGCCGCTGGCTCCTGGCACCGCTGGTGGATCCCGCCGCGATCAACGCGCGGCTCGACGCAGTGGACCTGCTGGTGCGGGGCGGGCGCGGGCGGGACCGGCTGCGTGAGGCGCTGGACGGCGTCCGCGACCTCGAGCGGTTGGCCGGCCGCGCGGCGCTAGGG